>NZ_JAFAVV010000953.1 GCF_019242285.1 Bradyrhizobium sp. | reverse complement strand
CCCGTTCTTCACCCGTTCTTCACGGGGAGAGGGTTGGGGTGAGGGGCTGCTTCCGCAGCTGGATTCGCGGAGAGTCCCCCTCACCCGAAAGCTTCGCTTTCGACCTCTCTCCGTCGTCAGGGAGAGGTGAACCGAAATCGTGGCAATCAGATTGGTCTCAGGCCGCGCCGTTACGTGGCGGTGCGGCTGCGTCGCGATCGCCGGCGTCGGGCGGCGAGCCATCGGCTGCGAGCAGCCGCCGCAGCGCCGCGACCGCTTCGCGCGCGTCCGGCAGGGCCTCGAAGCCGACGCGATATTGTTGCCGGTGCTGATCGTCCGCATCGGCCAGCGTCTGGTCGAGGAAGGTCAGGCGGCAGAGGCCGTTCAGATCATCGTCGATCCTGACATGGCCGAGCTGTGCCGGCAGGAAGCTGGTCACGCGGTGCTCCGCCACGACGATCATCGCGCGGCCGTCGGTCACCGCATAGGCCGTGCGTCCCGCACGGCGCCGGTCGCCGAGCCACCGCACGAGGACGATCGCCGCGGACAGGATGATCGCGGCGAGCAGGAAGAAGCCGAACGGCGCCGCCAGGAACGCCGTCTCGCCGGCGCCGACGAGAAGCTGCACCAGCTTTGCGACCAGCCACAGGACGAGCAGCAGACCGGCGCAGCCGACCGACTGGTCGCGCAAGTGCGAGGCTGCTTCCGTCATGACCTGGCGCGGCGCCGGCCGGCCGAGCCACGCCAGCCGCTCGCCGGGCGCGAGCTCGCGCTCCACCGCCGGCCGCAACGCGGCCGGCATCTCCTGCGGCGCCGTCGCGTCGGCGGTGGGTGGCCCGGCGTCGCCGTCGATGCTCCTGACCTGCGCCGGCTGCGCGCGCAGCAACCGCAACAGCGCGCGCTCGGCCTGGGCAACAGCGCGCATCTGCAGATGCTCGAAGCCGCGCCGCTCGATGAAGCGGTCGCCGTCGCTGTCGGTGGCGACGATGCGCTCGAAGAACACACCGGCGCCGGGCCCTCGTTCGACGAAGGGCATCTGGTCCGGCGTCACGCTGCGCAGCTCGGCGCCGACCATCAGCGCGCGCCTGCTGGTGACGACACAGGCGGTGCGGCGCGCCTTCGCGAACGAGAGAAGCGGCGTCACCAGCGCGCCGATGAAGGCCACGAGCCCGAACACCAGGAATGCCGCCAGCGCCGCGCCGGTCCCAAGCGCGTTCCAGGTCCCGGCCGAGGTGTCGAACAGCGGCCCGTCACCGGAGAGCCAGCGCTGCAGGTTGCCGTAGGCCGCTGCGAAGAGGATTGCGAGCACGCCGCCGCCCCATCCCAGCATGAACAGGATGCCAAACCAGTTGCGGGTCACGCAGCGCCAGGCCGAGGGCCGCTCCGCCCACCAGATCTCCTCTCCTTCGGCGAGCATGGCGGTGACACGCTCCTGCAACGGCTGCGGCAGATGTTCGAGCATAGGACGACGCTAGTCGGGGCGATGGGCACGGCCGTGTCGTCAGCATGGCCGCTTGCGGCCGGCATTGTCGATGCCATGCGGCGCGGTGGTGAAGCTTTTGCGAAAACGCGCTCGCCGGCTTCACGGGCCGACGGCGGCGTTGCGTTCGGGCATGGGCTCCTCGTGCGGCAACAGGCGCTGCAGCGCCGCCAGCGCGCTGTGTGCCTCGACCAGCGCCTCGAAGCCGCCGCGCTGCACCTGCGGGCGGCCGCTGCGGTCCCACACCGTCTCGTCGACGAAGGACAGGTGGCTCAGGCCATCCTTGCCTTCCTCGATCGCGGGATGGGCGAGCTGACCTGGGAGAAAACTCTTCACGCTCTCGTTCGCCACCACGATCATCGCGCGCAGGTCGGTCACGGCATAGATGGTGCGCTCGATACGTCGCCGGGAGGCCCAGATCCGGCTGAGGCCGAGCGCGCCGGAGAAGCCTGCGAAGGTCAGGAGGAACAGGCCGACCGGGGGGTGCAGGAACACGGTCTCGCCGCCGCCCGCGTGCTGCTGCACGAGTTTGGCGACCAGCCACAGCACGAGCAGCACGCCGAAGCAGCCAACCGATTCGTCGAGAACCTCCGCGGTCTGCACCGCCGGCACGTGCTGCGGCGACGGCCGACCGAGCCAGGCCAGCGTCTCGCCCTGCCGCAGTTCGCATTCGACCGCCTGCTGCAAGGCGGCCGTCACCAGTGGCGCGGCCGGCACCGGCAGGCGGGGGTCGATGATGACGGCGTCGCCCACGCCGACCACCGTCTCGGCCGGCCGCCGCAGCATCAGTGCGAGCAGCGCGCGCTCGGCCGCGTCGGCTGCCCTGTCGGTCAGATAGGCAAAGCCGATGCGCCGGACATAGCGGTTGCCGTCGCTGGTGGTGGCGATCAGCCGGTCGAAGAACACGCCCTTGCCCGGCGTCTTCTCCAGGAACGGCATGCGGTCCGGCGTCACCGCCCTGAGCTTCGCGCCGACGATCAGGACGCGCCGGCTGGTGACCACATAGGCGATGCGTCGCGTCATGGCGAAGGCCGCGATCACTGCCGAGAGGCTGGTGAGCAGGGCGATCAGGCCCAGCACGAGGAAGGCCGCGTCCCAGCCGAAAGTGGTGAAGATGTCCCACATTCCGGCGAGCGAATGCGGGTCGTGGTCGCCCGTGACCGTGCCGCGCGAATCCCACCAGGCCGAATCGACGGCGAGCGCCACCATCGCCGCGCCCCAGCCGCACAGGAACAGGAGGCCGACCAGCGTCTCGGTGCTCTTTCCGAACAGCGACGGCCGGCCGACCCACCAGATCGACTCGCCGTCGTCGAGCTCGGTCTCGATGCGGCTGCGCAGCCGTTGCGGCAGATGGTCGAGCATCCCGACATCATGGAGGCAGGGTTTGGCGGCGACGTGTCATCATCGTGGCCGCGCCCGGTCGGCAAGGCCTGCCCGGGCGCAGCGGCTGCGGCATAATTGTGGCGATGATCGACAGCAGGTTGCCGACAGGGGTCAATGCGCGCCGCCGGCGTCAGCGGCGGCCTTGGCCTTCCGCGTCAGCAGGATCGCGACCGCGGCGAGCGCGAGCACGATGCCGAGCACCACGAAGGTGTCGCTGAAGGCCATCACCAGGGCCTGGCGGCGGACGGTGTTGCCGAGCGCGATGATGGCCTGGTGCCGTGCGCCCGCCGGGTCCGGCACGCCGTGGGCCAGGAAGTAGTTGGTGAGCTCGGCGATGCGGGTGCGGACCTCCTCGCGGCCGAGATCGACCGACTGGCCGATGATGTTGGAGTGGAACTGCTCGCGCTTGGTGACGATGGTGGCGAGCAGGGCGGTGCCGATCGCGCCGCCGAGGTTGCGCATCATGTTGGAGATGCCGGAGGCGGCCGGCGCGTCCTGCGGCGCGACGCTGCCGAGGCCGACGGCGGACAGCGGCGCCAAGGTCAGCGCCTGGCCGACGGCGCGCACCATGTTGGGGATCCAGAGCTGGTCGCCGGCATAGTCGAGCGACATCGTCGTGTTCATGAAGGCTGAGGCGGCGAACAGTGCGAGCCCGACGACCGCGATGTGGCGGGCGTCGAAGCGCTGCATCAGCTTCGGCACCAGCGGAATCAGCACGAGCTGGGGCAGGCCGGTCCAGGCCAGCACGTTGCCGATCTGCTCGGCATTGTAGCGCTGCACCTGGCCGAGATAGGCCGGCAGCAGGTAGACCGAGCCGAACAGGCCGAAGCCGAGCAGGGTGGCGGCGAGCGTTCCCGCGCCGAAATTGCGCCGCGCGAGCAGCCGCAGCCTAAGCAGCGGCTTCTCGACCACCAGCTCGTTCCAGATGAACAGGGTCAGGCTGACCGCGGCCGTGACCGCGAGCTTGACGATGAAGGGCGAGCCGAACCAGTCGTCCTTGTTGCCTTCCTCCAGCACCGCCTGCAGCGCCGACAGCCCGACCGCCATGGTGACGATGCCGAACCAGTCGCCCTCGTGGAGCAGGCCGAGCTGCATGGGCTGGCGCTCCAGCGTGACGTAGAGCAGCGCGACCATGACCGCGGTCGGGATGACGTTGACGAAGAAGATGGTCTGCCAGCCATAGTTCTCGGTGAGATAGCCGCCGATGGTCGGCCCGATCGCGGGCGCGAAGGTCACGGCGAGCGAGAACATTGCAAGCCCGATCGGCTGCTGCGCCTTTGGCAGCTTGGTGAAGACGAGCGTGAACGCCATCGGGATCAGCACGCCGCCGAAATAGCCCTGCAGGCCGCGCATCGTGATCATCGACGGCAGGTCGTGGGTGAAGGCGCAAGCGACCGAGAACGCCGCGAACAGCGTGGCGTGCGCCAGCATGATGTTGCGGAAGGTGAATACGCGGCTGAGATAGTCGGTCAGCGGGATGACGATGATCTCGCCGATCAGATAGGAGGTGGAGATCCAGGAGCCATTGTCGACGCCGGTCCCGATGCCGCCCTCGATGTTGAGCAGGGAGGCGTTGGTGATCTGGATGTTCAGGATCGCCATGAAGGCGCCGATCATCGCCGCGAATACGGCCACCCAGACCGTGGCGCTGGCGCGATCGGGGTTGGCTGGAGCCGCCGCCTGCGGGGCGGGGGTGGATGTGGATAAAGCGAGGGTAGCCATGGCATCACCTCACGGCGTTCGCGGCGGCGAGCCTGGCGGTTCCGGCCGCGTTGGAGGGAGCGGCGGGCCAGGCGATGGCCGTCCGCGTCCGTGTCTCGATGGTCGGAATGACCGACATGCCCGGTCGCAGCGCGACCTCGGCGCCGCCGTCGAGCGCGATCTTCACCGGAATGCGCTGCACCACCTTGGTGAAGTTGCCGGTGGCGTTGTCGGGCGGCAGCAGCGCGAACTCCTGGCCCGAGGCCGGCGCCAGCGAATCGACGTGGCCGTGCACGACCTGGCCGGGAAACATGTCGACCTCGACGTCGACCTTCTGGCCTGCGTGCACATCGGTGAGCTGCGTCTCCTTGTAGTTCGCGATGATGTAGGCGCCGCTCGCCGGCACCACCGACATCAGTTGCGTGCCGGCCGCGACGTACTGACCGACGCGCAAGGTGCGGTTGCCGACCACGCCGTCGATCGGGGCGGTGATGGTGGTGTAGCCGAGATTGAGCTCGGCCTGGCGCTGCAGCGCCGTCGCCCGCGCCGAGGCCGCGACCGCTTGCGCGATCTCGGCCTTGAGCAGTTCGACCTGCTTTTCGGCGGACGCCAGGTTCGCCGTGTCGCGCAGGATCGCGGCCTCGGCGCCGGCGTTGCGTGATTGCGCGGCTTGCGCGTTCTGCACGCTGCCGTAGCCGGTGGCGGCGAGGTCGGTATAGCGCTTGTTCTCCTGGCTCGCGAACGTCCTTGTCGCGGTGTCGACGTCGATGGTGGCCCTGGCGGCCTGGATCACGGCCTGCTGCACCTCGAGCTGCGCCTGCTTGCTGGCGACGGCGGCTTGCGCTGCCGCAACGTCGGCCTTGGCCTGGTCGAGCGCGACCTTGAAATCGCGGTCGTCGATCCGCGCCAGCACCTGGCCGGCCCTGACGCGCTCATTATCGCCGACCTCGACCTCGGTCAGGTAGCCCGAGACTTTCGGCGCGATCGTGGTGTTGTCGGCCTTCACATAGGCGTCGTCGGTCGACACCTGGAAGCGCCCGACGGTCCAATAGTCGAAGCCATACCAGGCGCCGCCGGCCAGCACGGCGATCGCCGCCGCCGTCGTCAGCCAGCGCCGGATGCGATCCTTGCGCGGCACGGCGGGCACCGGGGTTGTGGGCGCAGCCGCCGCGCCGGCCTGATCCGGCTGGCGCAGCAGCTCCTGCACGACGTCGGCCGGAACCTCGCGTTCGGCCTGGAAAGCAGTGGAAACTCGGCTCATGGTCGCCCTCCCTCGGGCTGTCCGCCGCGGGGACCTCCGTTCGGGGCCTTGCGCGGGGAATAAGGAAACTTGACGTTTTCCAAAATAGACCCCATATTCGGACTGTCAATGGAATGACAGGCATCATTTAAAGACATGGCGATCACAAAACCGGGAAATGGCGGTGAGGAAGAACGGGCGGTAACGGAAGGCCCGCGCGGGCGCGGCCGTCCGCAGGTCAGGTCCGACGAAGAGACACGTGCGCTGATCGCGGAGGCGGCGCGGCGCGAATTCGCAACCAGCGGCTATGCCGCGACCAGCATGGAAAGCGTGGCGCGCCGCGCCGGCGTGTCGACCAAGACGCTGTACCGGCTGATTCCCAACAAGACGGCGCTGTTCGAAACCATGGTGACGGACCGGATCGACCGCTTCGTCTCCATTGTCGACCTCCGGGCCTGCAAGGGCGAAGGCATCGAGCAGGCGCTGACGGAGGCCCTGTCGATCTGCGCCGAGCTGATGCTGGATGGCGAGGTGATCGCGGTGCAGCGGATGATCCTGGCCGAGAGCGACCGCATCCCCGACATCGCCGAGACCTTCTATCACAAGGCGATCCGGCGCACCGAGGAGACGCTGGCGCGCTGGCTGCTGACCCAGCAGAAGCGTGGGCGGATCAAGCTCGATGACGCCACTTCTGCTGCGGGCATGCTGCTCGGCATGCTGACCTTCCAGCCGCAACGCGCGGTGATGTTCGGTCACCAACCGCCACCGACGACGGAAGAACGCGAGCAGCGTGCCCGCGCATGCGCCCGGCTGTTTCTGGAAGGCACCAAGATCGACGGCGCTGCCAGCCCATAGAGTGCGCCGCGCCGGCCACGTCTTCGGTCGTGGCGGTCGCCTAGCGGCGGAGTTCCGAAATGCGGAAATCGCGGCGCCGGTATCTCGGCGCCGCCTTGCTCACATGGCGCCTGCGGCGGGACGCTGCTAAAAGGCGGCACCCTCACCTATCGGATCACGTCATGCTGCAAAAATTCGCGCGCTACCCGCTCACCTTCGGGCCGACCTATATCGAGAAACTCGAGCGGCTGACGCAGCATCTCGGCGGCAAGGTCGAGCTCTATGCCAAGCGCGAGGACTGCAATTCGGGGCTCGCCTTCGGCGGCAACAAGCTGCGCAAGCTCGAATACATCATCCCCGATGCAATCGCCTCCAATGCCGACACGCTGGTGTCGATCGGCGGCGTGCAGTCCAACCATACCCGGATGGTTGCTGCGGTCGCCGCCAAGATCGGCATGAAGTGCCGCCTGGTGCAGGAGAGCTGGGTGCCGCATGAGGATGCAGTCTATGACCGCGTCGGCAACATCCTGCTCAGCCGCGTCATGGGTGCCGATGTGCACCAGGTCGACGACGGTTTCGACATCGGCATCCGCAGGAGCTGGGAAGAGGCGATCGCCGACGTCAAGGCCAAGGGCGGCAAGCCCTATGCGATACCGGCCGGCGCCTCGGTGCACAAATATGGCGGGCTCGGCTATGTCGGTTTCGCCGAGGAGGTGCGGGCGCAGGAGAAGGCGCTCGGCTTCGCCTTCGACTACATCGTCGTCTGCACTGTCACCGGCTCGACTCATGCCGGCATGCTGGTCGGCTTTGCCAAGGACGGCCGCGCGCGCAAGGTGATCGGCATCGATGCGTCCTTCACGCCGGCGCAGACCAGGGCGCAAGTACTTTCGATCGCGCAGAATACCGCCGACCTCGTCGGACTCGGGCAGGAGATCGTCGAGGACGACGTCGTGCTGCTGGAGGACTATGCGCATCCCACTTATGGCGTTCCCTCGGACCAGACAAAAGCGGCGATCCGGCTCTGTGCGCGGCTCGAGGGGATGATCACCGATCCCGTCTATGAGGGCAAATCCATGCAGGGCATGATCGATCTCGTGCAGAAGGGATATTTCCCGGCGGGGTCGAAGGTGCTCTACGCCCATCTCGGCGGCGCGCCGGCAATCAACGGCTACGCCTATGCGTTCAGGAATGGTTGACGACTCGCCTCGCTGCATCAGCGGTCGCAAGTCGTAGGGCGGATCAGCGAAGCGTAATCGTGTGCAGTGTTCTGGTGATCACGAAAGGGCGGGTTACGCTTCGCTCACCCGCCTGCACTTATTTGCGCTCCTTCATCAGTCGCAACAGCTCCTCGCCATAATGCTCGAGCTTCTTGTCGCCAATTCCCGGCACGCCGCGCAATTCGTCGAGCGTCGTGGGCCATGCGCGCACGATGCCGTCGATGGTCGAATCGTGGAGTACCACGTAGGCCGGCACGCCGCGCTCGCGGGCGATGTTCGAGCGCCACGTCCGCAGCCGCGTGCGCAGTTCGGGATCGACGTCGCCCTGCGCGCCGGGCGGCACGGCTGCGAGATCCCCGCGCCGCGACTGCGGGCGGATGGCGCGGATGCGCATGGCCGGGGCCTGCTCGCGCAGCAAGACCTCGGTCTCGCCTTTCAATACGCCGCGCGCGGTCTCGGTCAATTTCAGCGCGCCATAGGCCTCGCTGTCGGCGCGGAGATGGCCCATGGCGACGAGCTGGCGCAACACGGCACGCCATTGCTTCTCGTTGAGCTCGCGGCCGACGCCGAACACCGACAGTTTGTCATGCTCAAACTGTTTAACGCGGTCGGTCAGGCGTCCGACCAGGACGTCGATCAGGTGCATGGCGCCGAAGCGCTGTCCGGTGCGATAGACGCAGGACAACAGTTTTTGCCCGACGATCTTGCCGTCATAGACGCGCGGCGGAGACAGGCAGTTGTCGCAATTGCCGCAATTCGTCCCTTCAACGATCTCGCCGAAATAGCCGAGCAGGCGGCCGCGTCGGCAGTGGGCGGTTTCCGCCAGCCCCACCAGCGCATCGAGCTTGCCGACCGAGACGCGCTTGAACGCCTCCGAGCCATTTGATTCGTCGATCATCCGCCGCTGCTGCACGATATCGGACAAACCAAAGGCCATCCAGGCCGTGGACGGCTTGCCGTCGCGCCCGGCGCGTCCCGTCTCCTGGTAATAGGATTCGATGCTCTTGGGCAGATCGAGATGCGCCACGAAGCGCACGTCGGGCTTGTCTATCCCCATGCCGAACGCGATCGTGGCGACGACGACGATGCCGTCCTCGTTGATGAAGCGGTCCTGGTGCCGCGCGCGCACCGTCGCGTCGAGGCCGGCATGATAGGGCAGCGCGGAAATGCCGGCCTCACTGAGCCGGGCCGCGACATCGTCGACCTTGGCGCGCGACAGGCAATAGACGATTCCGGCCTCGCCGGCATGGCGCTCGGCGATGAAGGCCTTCAATTGCGCCAGCCCGTTCTGCTTCTCGACGATCTCATAGCGCATGTTGGCGCGGTCGAAACTCGAAACGAATTGCGGCGCGTCGGCAAGCGCGAGCCGTTCCACGATCTCCCTGCGCGTCAGCTCGTCGGCGGTCGCGGTCAGCGCGATGCGCGGCACCGTGGGGAAACGCTCTGCCAGCACCGACAGGCCGACATATTCGGGGCGGAAATCGTGCCCCCACTGCGACACGCAATGCGCCTCGTCGATCGCAAACAGTGCGATCCGCGCCTGGCCGAGCAGCGCAAGGCAGCGCGGCGTCAGGAGGCGCTCCGGCGCGACATAGAGCAGGTCGAGATCGCCGGCAATGAGGCGCCGCTCGACCTCGGAGGCTTCCGCGAACGAAAGCGTGGAGTTGAGCACCGCGGCGTTGACGCCGGCCTCCGCCATGGCCGCGACCTGATCGCGCATCAGCGCGATCAAGGGGGAAACCACGATGCCGCAGCCCTCGCGCAACAGCGACGGCAATTGGTAGCACAGCGACTTGCCGCCGCCGGTCGGCATCAGGACCAGGCAGTTGCCACCCTCCGTCACATGGCGGACGATCTCCTCCTGCGCGCCGCGAAAGGCGGTGAGACCGAACACGGAGTTGAGCAGGGCAGTCGCGTCTGGGACGGCGGGTGTGTCGCTGTGGGCCGGGACGTTGGCGGGAACGGACATCTTCGAATGGTTTGCTCGGGCAGCCTGCACAGTAGAGGCGCAATCCCGGCAAATCTATTGCTGATTTGCTTCGTTGCAACGTCATGCGGTTCCCGTCGGCGCCTCCGTGAACAAACATGACGATCCGGCTCCGTGTGCGATGTGACGATGCGATCATCCGCAGGCTCAGTGACCTCGGTCACACCCACCGCCGCCCCGACCGGTGATAGGGTCGTTTCGATTTGCTTGTGCATTTTGACTCCCGTTCCTGCTGCCTAGGCGATTGCGATGAAGAGAACTTCCCCAACCCGCCGGCTGTTGCTGCAGATGGGCGTGGCGGCCCTGCTTGGATTGGCCGGCCGCGCCGCCTTTGCCGACATTCTCGATGCCGCCTCAAGCGTCAGTCCCGAAGCGGGCGGCGATGGGCTGGCGGCGGCGCAGTCGCGGCTCGGCGAGAGCCTGCTTCACTATCTCGCGGCCCACCGCAAGCCCGACGGCAACGCCAATCTGATCGTCTCGCCCGCGAGCCTCGCAGCGATCCTTTCCTTCGTCGACCTCGGCGCGAACCAGTCGCTGTGTATGGCGATTCACCGGTCGCTCAGTTTCAACCGCGTTCCGCGCGGGCGGCTTGAGGACGATCTCAAGGCGCTGCGCGACGTGGTGTCGACCGTCATCCAGCGCGCCGGCGGTGATGGTGCCTTGGTGCTGGCCAACCTGCTCGCCTTCGATCGCTCGTCGCGGCCGAAGCGGTTGGCGTTGCTTGGGCTGTCAGGCGCCGGCGCGGACGTGCTCGTCGACAATCTCGGCGATCCCAGGATCATCGAGCGCATCAACGGCTGGGTGAAGCAGAAGACCCGCGACCTGATCCCCTCCGTTATCGAGGAGGCTCCGGAATCGCTCGGGCTGATCGCCGTCAACGCGCTCTACTTCAAAGACCGGTGGCAGACGCCGTTCGACCGCGCCCAGACCAGGCCGGACAAATTCCAGACCGTCTCCGGCAATGCCGTGGACGTCATGATGATGCACTCGCCGGTCGGCAGGTTCTCGTTCCGCCAGGACGATCGCTTCATCGCCGCGGATCTGGGCTACACCCATGATGATTACCGTCTCGTCGTGGTGACGACCAGGTCGGCGCCGGCGGCGCTTGCGGATTTCGCTGCAGCCGCCGCCTGGCTCGGCGGGCAGGGATTCGCGATGGCAACCGGCGAGATTGCGCTTCCGAAACTGTCGCTATCGGCTGCCGAAGAACTGCTTGCACCGCTCGACGCGCTCGGCCTGCGCGCCGCCCGCCAGAAGCCCGATGCGCTGGAGCAGTTCTCCGACGAGGCGCTGGTCATCACCCGCATCGTGCAGAAGCTGGAGCTGCGGCTCTCGGAGGAAGGCACCGAAGCCGCCGTCGCATCGGCCGTCGTGACCATGCGTTCGCTGGGTCTGCCGGACCACGTCAGAATGACGGTCGACAAGCCGTTCCTGTTCGCGCTGCGCGACCGGAAGTCCGGCCTCGTGCTGCTCACGGGATATGTCGGTACCCCGCCGCAAAAGGTCTAGGCTCCCGCGCGCCTCAGCGCCTCTGCGACCGTCACGATCGGAATATCACGGCGCGACACGGCTCTCAGCGCGCGGCGAAGGAACTGCGGCGCGCAGCCATCAGGGCTTGGTCGCGCGACAATGTCGTGGCTGTAGAAGATCAGCCAGCCGCCGCTCTCGGGGGCCTCGCAAGCGTGCTCGATGGCGGGACCGTCGATCAGCTCCTCGACCAGCGGCGTTGCGCGCAGGAAATGCAGGTCGACAAGCCTGCGATTGATCCCCGGCAGAATCCCGCGCGAGGAACGGAAGCTGCCCCTGAGCTGCCGCTTGTAGCCGATCGAGGCGAGGCCATACGGGTAGGCGAAATTCTCCGGACGGATCGAGGGATCGAGCGCCGAGAAATAGCGGCGATTGCGTTCGAATTCGTCCGCCATCCCCGCTTCGTCCAGAGCGGCCGCGCTCGGGTGCGAAAAGGTATGGCAGCCGATCTCGTGCCCCTAGATGCAGAGCGAAGATCTCGTCGGCGGCGACGCCGGTCCAGTAGCGGCAGGACTCGCCGACGAGGCCGCCGGCGACGTAGAAGGTCGCGCGGCCGCCATGTTCTTCCACCAGCGGCGCACCCACGCGCGCGGCGCTGTCGGGGATGTCGTCGAAGGTGAAGCTCACCATGGCCGTGGTGTTGGCCAGAAGCAGCGGGGTGGGCTGGAAGTGCCGCGCCAGCCGGTTGCCGGCACGTGCCTTGAGCGAGGACCAGCCGGCGTACATCGGCGCTATTTTCGCAAGGAAACGGGCGACGGCGCGTGGGTTTCCGCAGCCAGAAAGCCGAGCCAGTTTGCGAAAATGAGCCGCGCCGCGACGCCTGCGGCGACGTCGCTGCGCAACGTGAGACCCGGCAGCTCGGCCGCCAGCACCGGATGGCGCGCCGCCTTTGCGCGCCGCTCGAATTTGCGCAACTGCGTTTCGGTCGGCTCGTCGAAATAGAGGGTGGGAATGGCCGGATATTCGTCGCGTTCGCCGTTCAGGAAGCGTGCGAGATCGCGCATGTATTCCCGCTGCAGCGAGTTGGCGTCGTATTCGGGATGGCCCTGGAAGAAGATGAAGCGGCTCTTCAGTGCGCAGCTGAAGATGTCGACGCCGGCTTCCCTCGAGCGGGTCAGGACCTCGTAGCCGCCAGCGACGAGGTCGCTCTCTCTCAGCTCATTGTAGCGCGAGTGCGAAATCCTGACTGCGGCGGGCAGGCCGCGCGTCAGCCAGTCGTCGGTCGCCTTGACGCAGTCGAACACGCCCGAGCATTTCGCCGGCAGGCGCTGCCGCTCGATCCGGTCGAGGTGCTCTACGGCCGCATGCGCGGCGAGGCAGGAGAAGATGGTCGAGCGGGTGTTGATCGCGGCCCAGTCGATGATCCCGGTCAATTCGTGCCAGAACGGCTCGTCGGAGAGCCGCACGGCGATCGGCTCGGCACCGGTGACGATCAGCGCGTCGATAGGCAGCCGGTCGAGCCTGGCGATGTCGGCATAGTCTCTGTCGATGTGGATCTGCGCCGCGGCCGAGCGTTTCACCGACGGCAGCGAGAAGCAGAGCAGGCGAACGCGCCTTTCGCCGGCCGCGGCCTGCAACAGCCGCATGAACTGACGCTCGGTCGCCTTCAGCGCGCCGTCCGGCATGTTGTTGATCAGGCCGATGGTCAGCCCATCGCGTGCACCGCGATCGAGTTCGTGCTCGCCCGGCGCCAGCGCCGGGCTCTCGATGGTCGGGCCTCTGTCGACCCAAAGCGCCACGGCGATGCCTCCGCTCTATTCCGTGGCCTCGAGCCGCGCCTGCGGGCAGGCCGTTGCCAGCGCCTGGTCGATGTCCTCGATGATATCGTCGGCATGCTCGATGCCGATCGAGAGCCGGATGGTCTCGGGCAGCACCCCGGCCATGCGCTGCTGCTCCGCCGACATCTGCCGATGGGTGGTGGAGGCGGGATGGCAGGCGAGCGACTTGGCGTCGCCGATATTGACCAGCCGCGTGATCAGCTTCAGCGCGTCGTAGAAGGTCTTGCCGGCCTCCAGGCCGCCCTTGATGCCGAAGGTGAACAGCGAGGAGGCATTGCCATCGAGATATTTCTGCGCCAGCGCGTAGTACGGGCTGTCGGGAAAACCGGCATGGTTGACCCAGGCGACGCGTGGATCGTTGCGGAGATATTCGGCGACCTTGCGGGCGTTCTCGACATGGCGCTCGATGCGCAGCGCCACCGTCTCGATGCCCTGCAGCAGCAGGAAAGCGTTGAAGGGCGAGAGCACCGCGCCCATGGTGCGCTGATAGACGCTGCGCGCCCGCTCGATGAAGGCCTTCGGCCCGAACCGTTCGGCATAGACGAGACCGTGATAGGAGGCGTCGGGTCGATTGAAGGCCGGGAAGCGGGCCGCATGGTCGGCCCATGGAAAGCGGCCGCTGTCGACGATGGCGCCGCCGAGCGTCGTGCCATGGCCGCCGAGGAATTTCGTCAGCGAATGCACGGCAATGTCGGCGCCGTAGTCGAACGGCTTGAGCAGGATCGGGGCGACCACCGTGTTGTCGACCACCAGCGGCACGCCATTGCGGTGCGCGACTTTCGCCAAGGCTTCGATGTCGCAGATGTTGCCGGCGGGATTGCCGATGGTCTCGGCGAACACCGCCTTGGTGTTGTCGTCGATCAGGCGTTCGATCGCGTCGGCCTGGTCGCTCGTGGCGAAACGGCCGGCGATGCCCTGACGCGGCAGGATGTGGGCGAGCAGCGTATGCGTGGTGCCGTAGAGCTGCGGCACGGAAACGATGTTGCCGCCGTGGTCGGCGAGATTGACGAAGGCGAAATGCAGCGCGGCCTGGCCGGTCGCGACCGCGAGCGCGCCGACTCCGCCTTCGAGCTCGGCGATGCGTTTCTCGAGCACGCTCGTGGTGGGATTGGCGATCCGGCTGTAGCGAAAACCTTCGGCTTCCAGGTTGAACAGCGCGGCGCCGTGATCGGCGCTGTCGAAGGCGTAGGCGACGGTCTGGTAGATCGGAACGGCGACGGAATGCGTGGTCGGATCGGGATCGTAGCCGGCGTGGATTGCGATCGTCTCGTTGCGCATCGTCACCTCCGCTGGGCGCGGGACAAATCGCATTTCGACGATGCTTCTCGCGCCGCCATCTTGTTAGATTGCAGGTGTAGCGCGAGCAACAATTCGCGCCAAGATTGACGAAATAACCCTAACGAATATCGCTTGGTTAATGAGGATTTGAATCGTTTGCGATCAGCCGATCGCGCGGCGGATCTGCTCGCCGATCTGCGACAGCACGAGCCTGGCCTGCGGCAGCACCGCGCCCATCGCGTGGAAATTGTGGATCATGCCGTCGTGGCAGACGTGTTCGACCGCAACGCCCGCGGCCAACAGCTTGCGCGCATAGGCGTTGCCCTCGTCGCGCATCGGATCGAACTCCGCGGTATGGATGATCGCGGTCGGCAGCCCGGCGACGTTCAGCGCACGCAGCGGTGAGACCCGTGGGTCGGCCGCGTCGGCGCCTTCGCCCAGATAGTCCGCGAGATCGGCTTCCAGCGTCACGCGGTCGAGCAGATGGTTCTCCGCGAAGGCTTCGCGCGAGGGTGATGTCTCCTCGAAATCGAGCACCGGGCAGATCAGGCATTGCGCGGCGAGGCTGAGCCCGGCATGGCGCTGCGCGTGCTGGCAGACCGCGGCGGCGAGCGTGGCGCCCGCGGAGTCGCCGCCCACGACGAGGCGCGCAGGATCGATGCCGAACGCGCCGGCCTCGCGCGAGACGTATTCGGTGGCGGCGATCGCATCCTCGATCGCCGCCGGAAACCTGTACTCGGGTGCCAGCCGGTAGTCGACCGAGATCAGGCGGCAGCCCGTGGCTTCGGCCAATGCCGCCGCAACCCGGTCATGGGTCTCAATCGAGCCCGCGACCAGGCCGCCGCCATGGAAGAACACGAAGCCCGCCGCGCGCTCGGAGCCGTCGCCAACGGGGCGGTAGAGCCGATAGGCGATCTCGCCGGCCGGTCCCGGCAGCGTGCCGTCGACGGTCGTGACCTTGGCCGCCTCGGCGTGCGCGAACTGCATCAGCTTGACCAGTGACGACCGCCGCTCACTCGCGCTCGGCCGTGCCCGCTCGGCGGGCGCAGCCGCCGCCAGCATGGCGAGCAATCGCTTGGCAACGGGGTCGAGCGGCATGGCGGCTCCGGTTAACCAAGGGCTCCATCATGGGTAGTCGGCCGGCCCCAAATCAATCAAAATCGCACCGCGATTGACAAGGAAATCCCCAAATGATTTCCAGCATGGGCCGTGCGATTGCGCACGGCGAGGCCTCGTGCACAGGGGATGGACGGCAGCAATGAGCCAGATCAGAAAATCCGCGAGCTACTCCAGGACCTGGACCTTCTTCGAGGGGGATTGGCGCGAGGGCAATGCGCCGATCATGGGCGTGCGCACGCATGCGACCTGGCTCGGTTCCACGGTGTTCGACGGCGCCCGCGCCTTCGAGGGCGTCGCGCCCGATCTCGATCGGCATTTCGGCCGCGTCAACCAGTCCGCGACCAATTTCAAATTGAGGCCGTCGGTCGATCTCGACACCTGGCTTGGGCTCGCACGTGATGGCATCGCCCGTTTCGACGCCAGAGCCGAGCTCTATATCCGGCCGATGTACTGGGCCGAGCAGGGCAGCGTGGGCGGCGGCGTGCTGTTCGATCCTGACAGCACCAACTGGTGCCTGTGCATCCATGAGGCGCCGCTGCCGCAGCCGACCGGCAATGCGATCACGCTGTCGCCGTTCCGGCGACCGACCCTGGAATGCGCGCCGGTCGACACCAAGGCGGCCTGCCTCTACCCGAACAATTCGCGCGCGCTGCTCGAAGCCGCCTCGCGCGGCTTCAACAACTGCTTGATGCTCGACTT
Organism: Bradyrhizobium sp.; assembly: GCF_019242285.1. Classification (GTDB taxonomy): domain Bacteria; phylum Pseudomonadota; class Alphaproteobacteria; order Rhizobiales; family Xanthobacteraceae; genus Bradyrhizobium. The sequence continues at coordinate 1,828 of NZ_JAFAVV010000953.1, read as the reverse complement.
GCTGGGCAATGTCGCCGAATTCGGCAATGCCAACGTGTTCATGGCGAAGGACGGCGTCGTCTTGACGCCGGCGCCGAACGGCACCTTCCTCAACGGCATCACCCGGCAGCGCGTGATCGAGCTGCTCCACGGCGACGGCGTCACCGTGATCGAGAAGACATTGTCGTATGCCGACTTCGCCGGCGCCGACGAGATTTTCTCGACCGGCAATTTCGCCAAGGTCGCGCCGGTGACCCGGATCGACGACCGCACTTTGCCGGTCGGGCCGTTCTATAGGAAGGCGCGGCAGCTCTATTGGGATTTCGCCCACACCGCGCGGCTTGCGGCGTGATGATCATTGCGATGCGTAGTGGGCTAAGCTTCGCCTGCGCTCGAAGAGCGAAGGTGAAGCGTGCCCACCATTCAAAACCGTACTGTCGAGAAATGGTGGGCACGGCGCTTTGCGCCTTAGCCCACCCTACGATTCTCGTCTCGCCTCACGGCCCGTACAGCACGAGCTCGGTGTCGGTGAGGTCGGCGAGGCGCGGCGGGTGCGGGCCCTTGAAATATTTGCGGCCCCGTTTCTCGGTGTAGAGGCCGGCGAGGCCGGCCACGGCGCTATTGGCATCGATCAGCACCGCAAGCATGCCTTGTCGCAGGAGCAGGCGGCCGATCGCGCCGGCGCACCCGACGAAGTCGGCGACGCCGCGGGCATAGATCAGTTGCATGGCGGGCGGTGCGAACAGGCCGCGGCGGATGCGCACCGGCGAGAGGATGAACGGGGATGCCGCGTTTGGTGTGCGGCAGACCAGGCTGAGGCAGCCATAGCCCGCGTGCCGGGCCAGTAGCTCGACTTCAGCTTGCGACAGGCCGTCGATGTCGCGGCCATCCGGCGCAACGGTCTCGACGCTCATGCCGCGCGCCGGGCGCGACAGCGCCGGCAGCGCGAAGAACAGGCCCTTGCAATAGGCACGAAAGCCCTGGGTCTCGATGATCGGCCAAGTCCAGCTCGCCGGGCTGATGTTGAGGTAGGTGACCTGCTTGTGCCGCTGCGCGATCTTCGTCAGCATCGGCGCGTAGTTGCGGAAGGCGGGCTCGACATACCAGCTCGACAGGTTGCACTGGATCGCAAGCCCATCATCGCCATCGCGCGCGGTGTACAGCAACAGCAGTACGCCGACCGGCACGCCGGCGTTGTCGAGCATGTAGCCGAAACGCGGGTAGCCGCTCGGCACCTTGCGCGTGGCCTGGCGCCGCAGGCCCTGCATCCAGTAGGAGCGGGCGCGGCCGGCGAAGCCGAGCGTCAGGAGATCGGCGATCGAATCGAGATCGGCGTCGCCGATCTCGCGGCACCGGATCATGGGTCGTAGGGCGTTCACGTCGGTTGGCCTCACTCAACGCTCCGCGAGGCCGCGGACGGCGACGCCACGCTCCAGATCGAGCAGCTCTTGCACCCGCGTGGGCCATCGCTCGAGGCGGACGCCATGGGTGTGAAACATCGCGACCGCGAGCCGGTCCATGCCGAAGGCGACGCAGCCGGTATGCGCCGGCTCGCCGTTGGCGTCGCTGATGCCCCAGGTGGTGCCGAAATGCTCGCGGTGATGGTTGAAGCTCATGCAGGCGGTCGGCTGCTCCTCGGAGCGCAGCGGCACCAGCAATTCGAACTTCAGCGACTGCTGCTTCTGGCTCACCGCCATGATCTGGCCGACGCGCCCAAAGAACGGGTCGCTGGCCTGGTCGACCTTGAATGACAGCCCGAGATCGCGCGCGATTGCCTGCGCGCGCACCATCCAGCGCTCGCGGAAGGCGGCGACGTCGTCCGGCGCGCCGATGCAGACATATTCGCGCA
>NZ_JAFAVV010000961.1 GCF_019242285.1 Bradyrhizobium sp. | reverse complement strand
CCTCCACGCCCGTGACGACCGCGGATCGCCCCTCTGCACGAGGCGGGATGGCGCGCATTATGCCTCTGATTTGGGGTCGGCGTCAAGTCATTTTCTGAAAATCGGAATATGCACATTGCAACGACGTGGCACGATGGAAAAATCGCGCGTCAGAGACGCGCTCTCCGTGAGAGGTGCAGGAACCTGATCGTCTAGCACCTCTGCACGGAAGCTTTGACGGATGACGGGGCTGCACTGCAGATTCCCCTAACGTCCAGGATTGATGAGGGCCGAGCCGCTTTGAACGGACCACTGGCGCAACGGGGCCGCCGTGACGATGCACTGATTTGATAGCCGGTGTACCCCAGATACCTGTCAACGCGACGAGTCGGCAGCCGTGGGCCAAAAGCAGCGATCTGGTCAGGAGGCAGAGAGCAAACATCAGATGATGTGCGCCTTGGCTGGTTGACCCGAGAACGCATTTCACGCCGATAGGTGGGCAAAACACATCGGATAGCTGGATCAGCCATGTTGCCGGCGTCCAAACGAACGCAAAAACAAGCGGAAGGGTGCCGTGAGAAAATACACCCACTGCAATCACGCAAATGGCGCCGATCAGCCCCACCAGCAAATGCAAGACCATGCGCATTAGGCCCCCGGTATCTGTTCTGAACTTGCGGCGCGAGGAGGTCGGCTCTCGGCAACTGGTGTAGCCCGGAGGTCATCACCAGCACAAGGAGGAGACTGCTTCGGGTCATGGGCTGGCTTCCCAAATGGGTTGGTGGCACGGCCGCTGTACCCCAGACAGCTGTCGACTTGTTGCACCTCAATTTTGGCAGCCCTGGGCCACGGACATGCAACGCGCGTGGAGCTACTTGATTTTAGCCAAGCCCAATGAAGTCAAGCCCGGCGCCAAGGGTCATCTCGCAGCGCCTGTTAAACCACTCCCATATTATTGGCTCTTTCCTGTTTGCCAACCAACAACGAGTGTACGAAGATTCCGAATTGTCCCCGCTCTGGTTTCCGAACCTTCTGACAAATCCGACGCCATCGATTTCACGCCACGACGCTTCCGGATTCAAATCGGTCGCACGCTCGGCCTGACTTGTGTGATGGCGACACCGGAGATCGCCAGCAGCCCACCGACAATCAACTTCGGGGTCATGCGGTCGCCAAGGAACAATACGCTCGAAATCAACGCGAACACCGGAAGCAGCAGACCGAAGGGGGCGACGCGGCCCATGGAGCAACGGGCGATCAGCCAGAACCAAAGGCCGAACCCAACGATTCCTCCCATGAAGATCGTGTAGGCGAGCGCCAGCCAACCACGTTCATCCGCCGCGACAAGGCTCGCCACTTGGCCATATTCGAGAAGCAACGACATCAACATGACCTGCGGCACCGTGAACAGCGACGACCACCCCATCAACATCAGGGGATCAAAAGGGCCGTAGCGTTTCGTCAAGACGTTGGATAGCGCAAACGCGAGGGCTGCCCCGACCACAAGCAGCAGCGGAAGCGCGTTTGCCGACAGGCCAGGCTCCGCCGCCAACACGACCACTCCGACGAATGCAAGCACCACTCCGGCGGAGGTGGTGAGAGACGGCCTCTCCGCGAGCAGCGGCCAGGCTAACAGGACGGTGAAGGGCGTGGCGAGTTGATACGCGACGGCCGACATGCTTCCCGAGCCGAGCCCAAGGCCCACATAGAAGAGCCCGAAGTTCAGCCCACCAAGGAAAAACGAAATAGCTGCGATAGGGCCGAACTGTTGACGCGCGGGCCTCTTGATGAACGGAACGAGCAGCAGCGCGATGGCCAGGAAGCGCAGTGCGAGGAAGAAAAGAGGCGGAAACTCGGTTACGCCCACCTTGATGGCCACGAATTGATAACCCCAGAGCAGGGGAACGGCCATTGCGCAGACGATCTGGATAGCAGACATGGCATTCTTCCTTTCAAGACCGATCAGTCTAAATATCGGCGCGCCAACACCGGAGGCGTCCATGGGTTGTCTACTTGAGGAAGCGACCGAGAAGAGCGTCAGCGGTGGCTCGCGATGTGTTCCGGGTCGGTGCCGTTTTGCCGACCACGCGCAGCCCCTCAACGAAACAGACGAGAATTCGGGCGACACTCGAAGGCTCAACGCCATCGGCTAGCTTGCCCGCCGCCTTCGCACGGGAAAGTGCATCCGCCACCCTGGCCTCCATGGCCTCGAAGAAGCTCGCGACGCGACGGCCGACTTCGGCATCCTGGCCGGCCAGTTCCATCGCTGTGGCCACCAGCAGGCATCCGCGCCGACCATTGGCACCGCTCGTACGGTCAACGTAGCCGGCAAGATAGGCCCGCAGGCCGTCGACCGGTTCCCTGCCGGGGTCGAATTCGACATCTATCCGTGTCAGGGCATCGGCAATGTAGCGATCAAGCGCACGCAGGAAGAGCGAGTGCTTGTCACCGAAAGCGGCGTAGAGGCTGCCACGCGAGAGCTTCGTCGCACGAAGAAGGTCCGGGAGCGCCGTGGCGTGATAGCCGCGCGACCAGAACACACCCATTGCGCGTTCGACGGCGGCTTCCACGTCGAAACTTCGGGGGCGGCCACGGGGCAATCGCACTGGGTTTCGGTCGGTCATCGCCGATATATAAACCAATTGGTCCAGATATGGCAAGTGACGACTCTGGGTCGAGGAAAGCCCTTCCCGACTACAGACGTGCCGAGCCTTGCCCGATGCCGCAAATCCGGTCCAAAGAAAACCTGCAAGCGGCTTTCCGCGCCAAGGCCGAGGGGATACATTCGGCGCTCTGCGCCCACGCCTGTGCGACATTGTCGTTTGGGGGAATGGCTTCGATGACGATTGTTCTTGTTCACGGAAATCCTGAAACCGACGCGATCTGGGACGACCTCGTCCCACATCTGCGCAGTGGCGACGTCGTTCGCCTGTCTCCGCCCGGATTCGGCGCCGCAATCCCTTCCGGCTTCGACTGTTCCACCGACGCGTATCGCGACTGGCTCGCAAGCGAACTCACCAGATTGACACGACCGATCGATCTCGTGGGGCACGACTGGGGCGGGGGGCATGTCATGCGGATCGCAATGGAGCATTCAGACCTGATCCGATCCTGGACGAGCGATATCTTGGGCTGCTTCGACGCGGACTACGTCTGGCATGACATGGCACAGGCCTGGCAGACGGCGGAGATTGGCGAGCAAGCGGTTGCGCAGATGCTCAGCCTGCCTGCCGAGGCCCGCGCCCAGCGCTATGAGAGCTTGGGCATGACCTCGGCGATCGCGCGGAAAGTGGCTGCGGGTGCGAACAGCGACATGGGCCAGGCAATCCTGGCGCTGTACAGATCGGCTGCTCAGCCGGCGATGCGCGATCTGGGAACCCGGTTGCCGCAGGCAGCCGCCAAACCGGGCCTGGCGCTGATTGCGACGGAAGATTCCTATTGTGGCGGGGAGACGCTGGCGCGCCGCTCCGCCGGGCGCGCCGAGGCAAAGCTAGCCGTCCTGAAAGGTGCGGGTCACTGGTGGATGTGCCAGCAGCCGCAACAAGGGGCTGACGCGATCAACGCGTTCTTGGCAGACCTGGACTAGGTCAAACGGCATTCCCCGCATCTCGACCCGACGCCTTGATCAACAGCCTGCCGCAACGCGCATGCGGACTTGATGGTGTGCGAGCTTTCAGGGATGATTGCTCGACATCACGGAGGGCGCTCGATGCGTCATGCGGACCCGGACATCGTCATTGTCGGCGCGGGAATTGCCGGCGGCGCACTAGGCACAGTGCTGGCGCGAGCCGGTTTCGGGGTGACGCTGCTCGAGCGCGAGAGCAGTTATCCCGACCGCGTGCGCGGCGAGTTCATGGCGCCCTGGGGTGTCACCGAACTTGCGAAGCTCGCACTCCTGCAGCCGTTGCGCGAAGCGGGCGCCGTATTTACCAGACGCAACATACCCTATGACGAGAACTTCGCTCCGGCAGAGGCCGAGGCGCGCGCGCTCGATCTGACCAGGATGCACCCGGAAGCGCTTGGTGCGCTCTGCCTCGGCCACCCGGCGACCTGCGCCGTCTTCGCGCAACTCGCAACCGCGGCCGGCGCCACCTTTCTGCGTGGCGCCGGCGACATATCGGTCATTTCGGGATCGCGTCCGCTCGTCAGTTGCACGCATGACGGGACGAAAGTCGAATTCAGGCCGAGGCTCGTGATCGGCGCCGATGGACGCAATTCGAGCCTTCGCAAGGAGCTGGGCTTCACGGTGAATGCCGATCAGCCGCGCAACCTGCTTGGAGGCATGCTCGTCAAAGGCGTGCCGTCGTGGCCGCGCGACGTCCAGGTGATAGGCGTCGAAGACCGCTTTCACTTCCTGGTATTTCCGCAGGGTGACGATCTCCTGCGCCTTTATGGCAGCTATCATTTCGCGGACAAGTCGCGCTTCGACGGTCCGACTCGCCGCGCGAAGTTGATCGAAGCCTTTGGCAAGCTCACGTGTCTGCCCTATGCCGAGGCGATTGCCGCATCGACTCCGATCGGGCCCTTCAACGCGTTCTCGAACGAGGATCACTGGATCGACGATCCCACCTGCCCGGGCGTAGCATTGATCGGTGACGCCGCCGGGCACAACGACCCGATCATCGGCCAGGGCCTCTCGATTGCGCTCCGCGACGTGCGCCTGGTCAGCGAGCTCTTGCGTGACGCCAAGGCAGCGGGGCAAGAGCCCGATTTCAGGCCCTATGTGGAAGAGCGCGCCGAACGAATGCGCAGGCTTCGGATCACCGCCCAGGTCGCGACCACGCTTCGCGTCGAGTTCGGTCCGCAAGCGCGCGAGCGACGCGCGCGTGCCGGAAAGCGCATGGCGGCGGGTCAGCTCGCACCGCTTCCGGCGAGTCTGATCGGCCCGGAGCGCCTTCCAGCCGAAGCCTTCTTGCCCGAAACGATCGAGAGGCTGCTGGAGTCCTGATGCTCGGCCCGTGCTCGCAGCACGAACCGTCCGAGTCTCCGTGCAGAGATATTAGCTGCGCTCGAGCAATCGACGATCGCCCAGCCCCGGCGGTGCCCGACATCGCGATGACCGCATCGCCGCTCCCTGGCGCTCGTTGCCTATCGCTATTGACGCACGATCGCCGCATCTGTTCGATAGCGGCGATCCGTTGCGTCGAACCACATCGCGCGTCAGGCGAGCAGCACCATGTATCTCGGTATCGATCTCGGCACCTCGGCGGTCAAGACCATTCTGGTCGATGATACGCAACGCGTGATCGCGAGCCGAAGCCAGCCGCTGACGGTGAGCTCTCCGCATCCCGGCTATTCCGAGCAGGACCCACGGCAGTGGATCGATGCCACCTTCGCGACGCTGGATGGGTTGAACGCGGATCACGCCGCCGAATTGGCTGAGGTCGAGGGCATCGGCCTGTCGGGCCAGATGCACGGCGCCACCCTGCTCGATGCGAGCTTCATACCGTTGCGGCCCTGCATTCTCTGGAACGACGGGCGCTCCGCCGCCGAATGCCGATTGCTGGAGCAACGCTGGCCGGCGCTGCGGGCAACCACCGGCAACAAGGCGATGCCCGGCTTCACTGCGCCGAAACTCCTGTGGATCGCGGCGCACGAGCCGGAGCATTTTGCGGCCACCCGGCTCGTCCTGCTGCCCAAGGCCTATCTCCGGCTGGTTCTGACCGGCGAAGCGATCGAGGATGTCTCGGATGCCTCGGGAACCCTGTGGCTCGACGTCGCGCGCCGCGACTGGTCGGACGATGCCTTGTCGGCGACCGGCTTGTCGCGTCACCAGATGCCGCGCCTCGTCGAAGGCTGCGCGCCGGCGGCGCGGCTCAGAGCCGAACTGGCGCAGCGCTGGGGCATGACCAAAAGGCCGATGCTCGCCGGCGGCGCCGGCGACAACCCGGCCGGCGCCGTCGGCATCGGCGCGATCAAGCCGGGAACCGCGTTCGTCTCGCTTGGAACCTCCGGCGCCCTGCTGACGCCCAGCTCCATCATCGCCGGCAATCCCGAGCGCGCCGTGCACACCTTCTGTCACGCCATTCCATCGATGTGGATGCAGGCCGGCGCGATCCTCTCGGCGGCCTCGTGTCTCGCCTGGCTCGCGCGATTGCTCGGGACGTCCGAAGCCGATCTGCTGGCGCCGCTCGGTTTGCATCCCGTCGCGCCGTCGCCGGTAAGCTTCCTGCCCTATCTGTCCGGCGAGCGGACGCCGCACGACGATCCGAACGCACGCGGCATGCTCGACGGGCTGAGCCACGGCACCGATCGCAGCGCGATCGTGCAGGCCGTGCTCGAGGGCGTAGCGTTCGCGATCGCCGACTGCCGCGACGCGCTGGCGGCGACCGGCACCGTCATCTCGGAAGCCGATGCGATCGGTGGCGGCTCCCGGTCGCGGTTCTGGTTGTCGGTGCTGGCCAACGTCCTGAACATCCCGATCCATCGATTTACCGACGGCGAGACCGGCGCGGCGTTCGGTGCGGCGAGACTGGGGCGGCTCGCCACAACCGGCGAGCCGATCGAAGCCGTCTGCACGCCCCCGCGCCGCGTCGAGACGTTCGAGCCCAGGCCCGCGCTGGTCGATGCCTATGCTGCGCGGCTGCCGAATTGGCGCGAACTGTATCGTCCGCGCCACTGATGCGGCTTCTTCGGTATTGCGAGGTCCCGCCGCGTTTTGTTTAATGAGCGCCCCGCGCTGCCAACCAGCAAGCCGCGGATGAGAACGCATGGGGCGCCGGGAGGCACGATGGGCGATCCGATCCTCGAGATGCGCGGGGTTTCCAAGTCCTTCTTCAGCATCAAGGCGCTGCGAACCGTCGACCTCACGGTATACGCGGGGGAAATCCATGCCCTGATGGGCGAGAACGGCGCCGGCAAATCCACCTTGATGAAGATCCTGTCGGGCGCCTACCGGCCCGATCCCGGCGGCGAGATCCGCATCGAGGGCAAGCCGGTGCACATCCACGGGCCGCTCGGCGGGCGCGCGGCGGGCATCTCGATCATCTACCAGGAGCTCTCGCTCGCCCCCAATCTGAGCGTCGCGGAGAACATCTATCTCGGCCGCGAAATGTCGCAGGCCGGCCTGCTCGCCCGCGGCGCCATGCGCGCCGGCGTCGGCCCGATGCTCGACCGGCTCGGCGCCGATTTCACGCCGCAGACCCTGGTGGCGCACCTCTCCATGGGCCAGCGCCAGCTGGTCGAGATTGCGCGCGCGCTGCATGCGCGGTCGAAGATCCTGATCATGGACGAGCCGACCACCGCGCTGTCGGCCGGCGAGACGGAGCGGCTGTTCGCGCTGATCCGTCAATTGCGCGCCGAGGGGCTCGCCATCATCTACATCTCGCACCGCATGGACGAAGTGTATGCGCTCGGCGATCGCGTCACCGTGCTGCGCGACGGCCGCCTCGTCGGCTCGCTCGACAAGCCGAAGATCCGTGCCGACACCATCGTGCGGATGATGGTCGGGCGCGAGGTCTCCTCCTTCTACAAGAAGGACCACGACCCGCAGGCGGGATCGGGCGCCCCCGTGCTCGCGGCCATCGATCTCGCCGACGGCCGGCGCGTCAAGGGCTGCTCGCTCACCGTGCGCGCCGGCGAGGTGGTCGGGCTCGCCGGCCTGATCGGCGCCGGCCGCACCGAGCTGGCGCATCTCATCATCGGCGCCGCGCCGATGACCGCGGGCCATATCGAGCTCGAAGGCCGGCCGATCACGATCCGCACGCCCGGCGAGGCGCTCGACGCCGGCATTGCCTACCTCACCGAGGACCGCAAGGCGCTCGGCCTGTTCCTCGACATGTCCTGCCTCGACAACATCAACCTCGCCGTGATCGGGCGGGATGCGAAGCTCGGCACCATTCTCGATCGCGACAAGGCCCGCGACCGCGCCAACCAGGCTTTTGCGACGCTCGGCATCCGCGCCGCCAATGTCGGGGTCACCGCCGGTGCGCTGTCCGGGGGCAACCAGCAGAAGGTGCTGCTGTCGCGGCTCCTGGCCACCACGCCAAAAGTCCTGATCCTGGACGAGCCGACGCGCGGCGTCGACGTCGGAGCCAAATCCGAGATCTATTCGATCATCGACAATCTCGCCAAATCCGGCACCGCGATCCTGGTGATCTCCTCCGACCTGCCCGAGATCATCGGCATCTGCGACCGCGTCCTCGTCATGCGCGCGGGCCGCATCGCGGGCGAGATCACGCGCGGCCCGACCTCGCCGCTGAGCCAGGAGGACATCATGGCGCTGGCCACCGGAACGGAAGAGCTCCATGCCTCCTGACGCTTCTCCGCAAGTCGAGACCGCCGCGGCCACCGCGCCTGCCTCCGAAGCCGCGCAGGAGACGAGGCGCCAGCGCCTGCGTTTGATCGTCCGCGCCGCCGGCATGCTGCCGGTGCTGCTGCTGTTATGCATCGGCTTCCATTTCCTCTCCGACGGCCGCTTCTTCACCGGCC
>NZ_JAFAVV010000612.1 GCF_019242285.1 Bradyrhizobium sp. | reverse complement strand
ACCGTGCGCGATCGAATAGCCGAGCGCCTCGAGGCGATCGATCGCCGCGGGCGCGGCCGTCGGGCCGAGCGCCGGCCCAAAACCCTTGTCAGTGCGCTGGTGTGTGTTCACGGCTGCGACGATGGGGGAATCAAGAGGATCGACCGGGGAGAGCTGGATGCGGCCGTCATAGGTCAGCGCGGCATAAATCGGCAGCGCACGGACGGCAGCCTTATGCAGGAGCTCATACAGCCAGCCTTCGGAGACGAGGTCGAGCAACGCCGATGTCGTGATCAGATCGATCGGGCCCGTGAGCGCCGCGTCAAGCTCGCGGCTCAGATCGAGCCGCATGGCGTCGAGCGTGACGTCATTGGCGAGCGCGCTCTTGCAGGCAAGCCCCAACAGCTCAGAGTCGTGGTCGACCAGGTGCCAATGTTGCCGCGCCGGCAAATGCGAACAAAGTGTGCGAACGGTCGCGCCCGAACCGCAGGCGAGATCGACGACATCAACCGAAACGGCCGATTTGCACCAGGCCGTCACTGCGGCGCGAACCGCCGGGTTGCGTGCGGCGAGATCATAGGGTTCGCGCAACGCGAGCCATTCAGCGGTGAAGCCGCTCATGCCAGCTTCTCCAGCGCGCGCGCGAAGATCGCTCCGGATTGCGGCCAGGTCGGCAGTTGCCGCGCCGCAGCGAGTGCGGCCTCGGCCAAGCCTCGTCGCAGCCTGGTGTCGGTAATGGCGCGGTGCAGCGCGTCGGCCAATGCGGCGGTATCGCCCGGCGCAACGAGCAGGCCGGCTTCGCGCGGCACGGTTTCCGGTATGGCCCCCGCCGTGGTGCCGATCACGGGCAGGCCATGCGCCAGCGCCTCGGCATAGGCCATTCCATACCCTTCGAAGTGCGAGGCGAGGACGAACAGGTCGGCGGTGTCGTAGAGCGTGGCCAGTCGCTCGGACGGCACGGCACCGAGCAGCTCTATTCGCTTCGTGAGCCCATGGCGCGCGATCTCCGAGCGAAGCTTCTCAGCCGCCGCGGCGTCGCGGGTGAGATCGCCGGCGATCGAAAGCCGCCATTGCACGCCGGCGAGCGTGGCGAGCGCCGCGACCAGCACGTCGAATCCCTTGCGCGGTACGATCGCGCCGACCGACAACAGGTGAAGCATTCCGTGCTCGCTTCCCCGCGCCCGCGGCGCCGGATCCGTTCCGGGCCTCGCCACGCTGACCCGGTCGGCCGGCACGTCATAGTCTGCCACGATGAGGCGTGCGGTGGCAGCGCTGGTGACGACGACGCCGTGTGCGGAGGCGAGCGCAGCCCGTTCGCTGTGGCGCAGACGCTCGGCCTCGCCGGCGGACAATCCCCACTCCAGCGCGAGCGGATGATGCACCAAAGCGAGCAGGGGATTGCGAGGCGCCAGCTCTGCTGCGAGGTCCGGCAGGACGCCCAGCGCCAGGCCGTCGATGACAATCGGCCAGCCGGTCCGCACTTGCAGGAGCCGCGCGCGTGCGGCGGATCGTGTGGCCTCGGACGGCCACGGAAATCCTTCGCCGATGTCGACCAGCTCGATAGGCCAGCCCAGACGTTCGAGCTCGGCGATGATGCGGCGGTCATAGCCGTAACCGCCGGTCGGGGTCTCCAGGCTGCCCGGTACCGCGAAGGCGGCACGCTTCACCACAAGGGCGCCTCATATTGCGCGCGGGCGACATGGGATTCGGAAATCGTGACACGAATGGCCTTGAGCTGGCGGCCGTCACGGCCCAATTCGCCGGCTCGCGCCGGCTTGGCCAAGCCGTCGAAGATGTATTTGGTGAGAACCTCCGTGGTGGTGTTGACGCCCTTGAAGTCAGGCAACTCGTCGAGATTGCGATAATTCAGCGGAGACAGCACCGCCTTCAGCGCTTCGTGGGCGCGGCCGATGTCGATGACGATGCCATTGTCGTCGAGGGATTCGGCAATGAACGCCGCATCGACGACGAAGGTCGCGCCATGCAGGGCCTGCGCGGGGCCGAACACGGCGCCACGGAAGGAATGGGCGATCATGATGTGGTCGCGAACTTCGACGGTGAACACGTTGGCTCCTTCAGGCATAGGCGATGGGTTGACAGAGGATCCCGCTTCTCGGGTCGAGGATGGCCGGCAGGCGTCGCGGCAGATCCTCGAACGGCACGGCCGGCGCCAGCAGCGCGTCGAGCCTCGGATCGCCGAGCAGCGCGATGGCTGCCGAGAGGCGGCGGTGATGAGTCCAGCGCGGCCGGTGCGACGGCGCGATCTTGCCGACCTGGCTCGAGACCAGCCGAAGCCTGCGGCTGTGGAAGGGGCCCCCGAGCATGGTGGTTACCGCCTTATTGCCATACCAGCTCACCTCGAGCACAGTCGCCTCTTCGCCGGCCAGCGCCATGGCGGTGCCAAGACCGTCGGGCGCGCCGCTGGCGTGAACGACGAGATCGCAGTCGCCCTTGGCATCCGCAGGACTCGCGAAACCAACCCCGACGGCGTCAGCTAATTCCGCCCGGCCCGGATTGACGTCGACCAGCGTCACCTCGGCGCCGGGAAGCCGGCCACAGAGATAGGCGATCAGCGATCCCACCACGCCCGCGCCCACGACCGCGATGCGGTCGCAGGGACCTGGGCGCGCGTCCCAGACGGCATTGAGGGCAGTTTCCATGTTGGCGGCGAGCACGGCCCGTTGCGGCGGTACAGTCTCCGGCACTTCGACTGCTGCGCCGGCAGGGATGTTGAAAAGGCTCTGATGCGGATAAAGCGCAAAGACCGTCTTGCCGCGCAGCGCTTCCGCGCCGCCCACCACCCGGCCGACCGTGGCATAACCGTATTTCACCGGAAACGGAAACTGGCCCGCCATGAACGGTGCGCGCATCCGCTCATGCTCGCTTTCGGGCACGCGCCCGCCGAGCACGAGCGCCTCGGTGCCGCGGCTGATTGCGCCATGCAGCGCCCTCACGCGTATTTCACCCGCTGCGGGCGGCGCGATGGTCTCGCGACGGATCTCGACCTGACCCGGTCCGCAATACCACAGAGCCGAGGCGATATCGGCGCTTTCGCTGACAAGCATTTCTTCGATCCCGGACTGGAATGGCGGGCAGCTTGACGTGTTATAAGCGCTAGTTACCCTGCCTGCCGACGAATGAGAAGCCGCGACCTTTCGTGTTAGAGCACACCCCTCCCCAATTGATCCAAGCTTCCGAGGCCGATGAGAGCGTCGTCGTTCGCCGGACGACGTTTGCCCTGTTGTTCGTGATCACGATGGCGGCATCGCTATGGCTCGCGGTGCTTGCGCTGGCGCCGGGTGGATTCGGAATTCTCGCTTCTGCCGTGCTCGTCCTGTTTGCGGTGACCTTGCCCTGGATGGTCGCGGGCTTCTGGAATGCCGTGATCGGCTTTCTCATCATGCGTTCTGCCGCCGATCCCGTGGCGGCGGTGTTCCCTGCGGCGGCACGCGTGCGCGGCGACGAGCCGGTGACGGCGTCGACGGCAATCCTGCTGTGCATTCGCAACGAACTGCCGAAGCGCATCATCCGGAACCTGGAGCCGATGCTCGCGGGCCTCGATGTGTCCGGATATGCCCCAGGTTTTCACCTCTATGTGCTGAGCGACACCGACAACACGGAGGTTGCGGCGGCCGAGGAAGCGCATTTCTCGGAATTGGAGCTGCGCTGGCGCGATCGCGTCGCGATCACGTACCGCCGCCGTGCGGTCAATACCGGCTACAAGGCCGGCAACATCCGCGACTTCTGCGAGCGGTGGGGCGGCCGCCACGAGCTCGCCGTCACGCTCGACGCCGACAGCTTCATGACCGCGGACGCCATCCTGCGCCTGGTGCGCATCATGCAAGCCGATCCCAGGCTCGGCATCCTGCAGGGGCTCGTCATTGGCCTCCCGTCGACGGGCCTGTTCGCCCGCATCTTCCAGTTCGGCATGCGGCTCGGGATGCGCTCCTACACAATCGGCAGCGCCTGGTGGCAAGCCGATTGCGGTCCCTATTGGGGGCACAACGCGGTGCTGCGCCTCGCCCCGTTCATCGCGCATTGCGAGCTTCCCGTATTGTCAGGACCCGATGCAAGGACGCGGCATATCCTGAGCCATGACCAGATCGAGGCGGCGCTGATGCGCGCCGCCGGCTACCATGTGCGCGTGGTGCCGCAGGAGGATCTCGGCTGGGAGGAAAATCCGCCGACGCTGCTCGAGTTCATGCGCCGCGACCTGCGCTGGTGCCAGGGTAACATGCAGTACTGGCGGTTCCTCTTTCTTCCGAGGCTCTCGCCTGTCAGCCGTTATCAGCTCGTGCTGGCCATCCTGATGTTCATCGGCTCGCCGGCGTGGATCGGCCTGCTCGTGCTGGCGACGATTGCGCTCGTGACCTGCGACAGTCCCGCCAGCCTCATTCGCGCCGATGCCGGCAGCGCGCTGTTGGTCTGGGTGCTCATCATGTGGTTCTCGCCGAAGATCGCGAGCGCCATCGACCTCCTGCTGCGGCCGGATCTGCGCCGGGCCTTCGGCGGTGCTGCGCGTTTCATCGTCAACTTCGCGATCGAGACCGTCTACTCGATCCTGCTGTGCCCGGTCCTCTGGATCAGCCATACGATCTTCCTGGTCGGGCTGCTGTTCAGGCGCGAGATCGGCTGGATCGGACAGGTTCGCGACGGTCATGCGGTGCCGTTCGGATTGGCGCTCGCCAGCCTGTGGCCGCAGACGCTGATCGGATGCGCTGCACTCGCCCTGGTCGGCGCGACGCAGCCCGCGGCGCTGCCCTATGTCGCGGTGCTGGCCGGCGGGCCGGCACTGGCGGTGCCGTTTGCGATGATGACGGCGTGGTCTTCGCTGGGCCGCCTCGCGATGCGGATCGGAATTGGGCGGCTTCCGGAGGAGACGGCGACCCCGAAGGCGCTGTTGTCGTTGTCGCTGCCCGCGATCCAGTCCGTGGTTCGACCGGTCGTGCCGGGTTCGGTGTGAGCGGTGTTCGGTGCCGTCAGGACCGTGCGTGCTGCCGTCCGGTCGCTTTGGATTTACTACGGAGACAGGGCGCGCGCCACCGCGATGGATCGGCTGCATCGCCGCTTCGTTGCGCCCGGCGATCTCGTGTTCGACGTCGGCGCCCATGTCGGCGACCGCGTTGCCTCGTTTCGCCGTCTCGGCGCGCGGGTCGTCGCGATTGAGCCGCAGCGCGCGATGGCTTGCGTTCTGAGGATATTGTATGGCCTCGATCGTTCGGTTGCGATCGAACAGATGGCGGTCGGGCGCGCGGTGGGCGCGGCCCGCATGATGATCAATGTCGACAATCCGACGGTGTCGTCGGTGTCTGCCGCGTTCATCGACGCGGCGCGCGATGCGCCCGGCTGGGAGACGCAGCGCTGGACCCGCGCTGCCGACGTTACGGTCACCACGCTCGATGCGCTGATCGCACGGCATGGCGGTCCCGCCTTCATCAAGCTCGATGTGGAGGGCTTCGAGGCCGAGGCGCTGCACGGCCTGTCGCAGGCGGTGCCGGTGTTGTCGTTCGAGTTCACGACCATTCAACGCGAGGTCGCGCTCGGCTGCATCGCGCGCTGCTCTGCGCTCGGCTATGCCGGCTTCAACGCGGCGCTCGGCGAGAGCCAGGCTCTGTCGGATGACTGGATGAACGCGGAGGCCATCGCCCGCTGGCTGGTCGAGCTGCCACAATCGGCCAATTCCGGGGACATCTATGCCCGCATCGCCTGACCGCGAGGGACCGCGACGGTCTCTCCTCGTAGGCTCCGTCGCCGCGCTGCTCGCCGCCGGCTATAGCCTGACGCTGTGGATGTTCTATCCCGGCGTCATGACGTATGACGCCCGGTTCGTGCACGAGGACATCGCCAAGGGCACGTTGGGCGACTGGCAGTCCCCGGTCATGACCTGGCTATGGGGGCTGATCGATCCGATCGCACCCGGTCCGGGCAGCATGTTCCTGCTGACGGCGACGACCTACTGGCTGGGCTTTGCCCTGTTGACCTTGGCGCTTGCAGCGCGCGCCCGGCGCGTCGCGCTGGTGCTGCCGATCCTCGCGCTGGCGCCCCCGGCCTTGGCTTTTGTGGGAATCATCTGGCGCGACGTGTTGTTTGCGGCCTCCTGGCTGCTGGCCGCGAGCATCGCCTTCGTCGTTGCCGAACGCCCCGCGCCGATCGAGCGGCCCGCGCAAGGACTCGCGCTCGCATTCGTCACCTTCGGCGTGCTGTTGCGGCCGAATGCCTTGCTCGCGGCGCCTATTCTCGCCGCCTATGTGGCCTGGCCGGCACAATTCTCGCTGCGGCGATCGGCGATCCTGTTCGTTCCCTTGGCGGTCGGCTTCTACATCGCCGTGCAGCTCATCTATTACGGCGCGCTGGGTGCTGTGCGGCAGCATCCGTTGCAGACCATCATGATCTTCGATCTCGGCGGCATCAGCCACTTTGCCAAGGAGAACCAGTACCCGGTCGACTGGAATACCCAGCAAGGCGCGCTGCTGTTGAACGGCTGCTATCAGCCGACGCAATGGGACATTTATTGGCGGCTCGAGCCGTGCGAATTCGTGATGGACAAGATCGAGCGCGAATTGCACCTGTTCGGCACGTCGGCCATTCCAAAGGCGTGGCTCCTCGCCATCGCCCGGCATCCGCTGGCCTATCTGCGGCACCGCTCGGCCTTCATGTGGAATTTCCTCGCCGCCGACAACCTGACCATGTGGGTCGCCGACATCGAGCATCCCGATCGGCAGGTGTTCGCCGATCGCAAGGCGTTCACGACCTTGGTCGCGGCGCATGACGCGCTGAAGTCGACGCCCTTGCTCCGCGTGGGGACCTGGCTCGTGGCTTGTATCATGCTGTCTTGCCTCGGCTGGCGGCAACGCGGCAGCGCCGAAGCAGCCTTCGTGCTCGGGGTGTGCGGCTCCGCGGCGATCTATGTGCTGACCTTCCTGTTCGTCGGCGTCGCCTCCGACTTCCGCTACGGCTATTGGGCCGTGCTGGCCACCATGGCCGCAAGTGTGGTCGCGGCGTCGGGCAGGCCAGCGCGCAGCTACTTCCCCGGCCCGGACGAGGCGGTCCAGGCCTTGTAGTCGGCTTCGGAGACGCTGGGCAGCTTCTTCACGAAGGCGGCGACCGACCAGATCTGCTCGTCGTTGGCGCCGGCCTGCTCGAAGCTCGGCATGCCCGTCATGTTGATGCCGTTCTTGATCACCCAGAACAGTTGCGCGGGCGAGAGCTCGCCGGCGACGTCCTTCAGGTCCGGCGGATCGGGATGCAGCCCCTCGGAAAACTTCTGCCATTTGACGCCCGGTGCGCCATGGCAGTTGGCGCAGCCGAGCGCCGCGTAGGCCTTGGCCCCGGCCTGCGCGGTGGCGGCGTCGTCAAACGAGGCTGGCGGCGCATCGTTGGCGCGGCGATCGATCGAGGCGGTGCGCACCTGGGTGAGTGCCCAGGTGACGATGGCCGGATCGTCGGCGGTCCCGGCAACGCTGTAGAAGCCGCCGAAGAAGAATACTGCGGCCGCAAGACCGACCACGATGGCCAATGCACCGATTGCCGCGAGGATGCGCATGAAAGCCTCCGACCTGCGTGTTGTCCGTTCGGCGTTTGCGATTGAGATAGAGGATCGTGAGTGAATGACGCCGGGTGACGAAGGTTGCACAGAATACGACGTCTGTTGTGATTTTTCCTGCGTCACTCGTGACCAAAGTTCAATGATTGGTGATTTGGACGTGCGCGTCGCCGAGGGCCTGACGCACCAGTTGA
>NZ_JAFAVV010000553.1 GCF_019242285.1 Bradyrhizobium sp. | reverse complement strand
AGCTTCGGGTCCGGCGACTGGCCGGCGAGCAGGGCCGCGACGATCTTCTTCTGGTTCGGGATGATCAGCAGGAAGACGTTGGCGACCATGACGGTGCCGATGATGGCGCCGATCTGGTTGAAGGCGCCGCGGCCGCTCAGCACATGGGTGAAGGCAAAGGTGAGCGCGACCAGGAAGACGTAGCCGCCGCAGGCAAAAGCCAGCTCGTGGCGCGCAAGCCCGGTGCGGCAGGCCGCCTCATAGAGCAGCCACGCGAGAGCGAGGCTGCCGAAGCTGAACAGGCCGGCCTGCAACGGCGTCAGGTCGAGCACGGATTTGTCGACCAGGAACAACTCGGCATCGAGATAGTAGACGATCACCATCAACACGAAGCCGGACAGCCAGGTGGTATAAGCCTCCCACTTGAACCAGGTCAGCTCGTCCGGCAGCCGCGCCGGCGCGATCAGATACTTCACGATGTGATAGAAGCCGCCGCCATGCACCTGCCAGGCCTCGCCCTGCACGCCGCCGGGGAGGGCGGTATTCGGCTTGAGGCTGAGGTCGAGATGGATGAAGTAGAACGAGCTGCCGATCCAGCCGATGGCGGCAACCACGTGCAGCCAGCGGAAGATCAGGCTCATCCATTCCGACAGGATAGTTTCCCACATCTCTGTTTCCGTTCATCATTGCGGCGGCCGATGATCATCAGAATCGGAGTGCTTTTCCAGTCCCTTCCTGTACATGCCGAAAGGAGTGGCGACGACATGCTCAAGAAGACAGCACAGGATTTTCGTCTGACGAGGCAGACTTCCGAATCGGAATATGAGGAGAGCACTGAAACATGACGCAGCGATCCCTCGCCGAATTAAACGAAGACAGCGCAGCCGATTTCACGGCCGCACTGGCCAACGTGTTCGAGCATTCGCCCTGGATTGCCGAGCAGGTCGTCTCGCAGCGGCCCTTCGCCGGCGTCAGATCGTTGTTCGAGGCGATGAAGGCTGCCGTCGAGCGGGCGTCCGGCGAGGTCAGGCTCGCCCTGATCAGGGCGCACCCGGATCTCGCCAACAAGACCCAGCGTGCGGCGGGCCTCACGGCGGAATCGACCTCCGAGCAGGACAGCGTCGGCCTCGACCGGCTGTCGGACGCGGAATACCAGGCGTTCGCGCGCGCCAACAATGCCTATTACGGCAAATTCGGCTTTCCCTACATCGTCTGCGCCCGCCGCCAGACCAGGGATTCCATCCTGCGTGATTTCGAGCGGCGACTGTCGAACGATGCCGCCACCGAGGTGCGGCGATCGATCGAGGAGATCTTTCGGATCGCCGCATTGCGGCTGGATTCGCTGGTTGCGGCCGACGACCGCCTGCCGGTGATCGGGCGCCTGTCGACGCATGTGCTCGACACCCACGGCGGCACGCCGGCCGCCGGGATCGCCGTCGAGCTGGTCGAGCTCTCCGCGCTCGGTGTAAGCCGCGTCGTGACGCGTGCGGTGACCAACGCTGACGGCCGCACCGATCAGCCCTTGATCGGCGGCAGCCCGGTGCCGATCGGCCGCTACGAATTGCGCTTCAGCGTCGCCGGCTATTTTGCCGCGCGCAGCGTGCCGCTGTCCGACCCGCCGTTCCTCGACGAGATCGCCTTGCGCTTTTCGGTCAGCGAGCCGGAAGGCCATCTTCATGTGCCGCTATTGGTGACGCCCTGGAGCTACACGACCTATCGCGGGAGCTGATCCTTCCCTTGCGCAGCCAGCTTCGCCTGCAGCAGTGGGTACAGCCGGTCCCGCTTGAACGGC
Source organism: Bradyrhizobium sp. (assembly GCF_019242285.1). Classification (GTDB taxonomy): domain Bacteria; phylum Pseudomonadota; class Alphaproteobacteria; order Rhizobiales; family Xanthobacteraceae; genus Bradyrhizobium. The sequence goes on along the minus strand of NZ_JAFAVV010000553.1, from coordinate 10,553 downwards.
GTCGCGGTGAAGCGGATGCCGGCGGCGTCGCGCAGCGCGTTGCCGAGCGCCGCGGCGACGGGATTGTAGGGGCTTTCGCTCATCGATTTCGCGCCCATCGGCCCCAGCGTGTCGGAGGTATCCGCAAACAGCACCTCGGTGCGCGGCACGTCGGCGAAGGAGGGCAGGTGGTAGTCGCGGAAGCGCGGATTGACGACGCGGCCGTCCGTATCGATCACCATCTCCTCATACAGCGCCGCGCCCAGCGCCTGCGCGACGCCGCCCTCGACCTGGCCGCGGCATTGCATCGGATTGGCGACGCGGCCGGCGTCCGCGGCCTGCACGCTCTTCAAGATCCTGATCTCGCCGGTGCCCGGGTTCACGGCGACCCGAAATCCCTGCACGTTGAAGGCGACCGAGCGCGGCGTGCCGGCCGAGCTGCCGCTGGCCGCGAGCCTCCTGCCTTGGGCGCGGGCCGATCGGACGATCTGCGCGAATGTGAGCCGCTTGTCGCCGCAGACGATGGAGTCGCTGTCGAGCACGCAGGCGTCGGCCTCTACACCGATGGCAGCGGCTACGAACGTCTTGAGCTCGATCGACAGATTTTCCGCCGCCGCCTGCGTCGCCCGCCCGGCAACAAACGTGCCGGTCGAACCATAGGCGCCGGTGTCGTGACCGCCATGAGCGGTGTCGGATTGCTTCAGGCGAATTTGGTCGACACTGGTCCCGAGTGCCGTTGCCGCGATCTGGCGATGCACGGTCGAGGTGCCGTTGCCGAACTCGGCGGTGCCGACGACGAGCTCGAAGCCGCCATCGTCACGGAGCGCGATGGTCGCATCGGCGATGTGACCGTCCGGCGGGACGGTGTCGATCATGGTCAGTGCGATGCCCTCGCCGACCAGCCAGCCCGGCGGCAAACCGGTGGCTGGCGTTGCCGCCTGCATCGCGCGCTCGACCAGGTCGAGGCACTGATCGAGCCCGTAGGAGCCATAGAGCACGTCATGATAGCCGTTGTCGGGCGGCCACAGCATCGGGTCGCCGGGGCGGACGATGTTGCGGCGGCGCATCTCGAACGGGCTGAGGCCGAGCTGCCGCGCCAGCTCGTCGATCGTGGCCTCGACCGCGAACTGACCCTGCGGCAGGCCATAGCCGCGAAACGCGCCGGCCGGCACCGTGTTGGTGTAGGCCGCGACTGCATCGACCTTCTTGTTCGGGCAATTGTAGACGCCGAGCGATTCGGCGCAGGCGTGGAACAGCACGGGGCCCGCATGGTTGCCATAGGCGCCGGTGTTGGAGAGCACGTCGAGCTGCAGCGCCGTGAGCTTGCCGTTCTCGTCGGCGCCGGCTCGCACGGTGACTCGCATCGGATGACGCGTCGAGGTGGCGATGAACTGCTCCTCGCGGGTCAGCTCGAGCTTGACCGGCCGCCCGGTCTTCAGCGCGGCGAGCGCGAGAATGTCCTCGACGAGCATCTCCTGCTTGCCGCCAAAGCCGCCGCCGACGCACTCGCAGAACACCCGGACCTTGTCGGGCGGAAGGTCGAACAGCTCGCTGAGCGCACGGCGGGTCAGGAACGGCACCTGCGTGGAGGAGCGGACGTTGAGCACGCCTTCGTCGATCCAGGCGAGGCCGCCGTGGGTTTCCAGCGCAGCGTGCTGGACGCGGTGGGTGGTGAACGTGCCTTCATAAGTGACCGCCGATTGAGCGAGCGCGCTCGCGACATCGCCATATTCGCCATGCGCCTCCGCGACGATGTTGCGCGCGGCGTTGGCGACGCGGTTCTCCACCCTGCGGTCGGGATGCAGGACTGGCGCGCCCGACGCAATCGCCGCTTCGGGGTCGACCACATGCGGCCATATTTCGTAGTCGACCTTGAGCCGGCGGCAACCCTCCTCGGCGGCGGCTTCCGTCTCGGCGATGATGGCGGCGACCTTCTGTCCGACGAAGCGGACGACGTCGTCGAGCACCCGCGTGTCGTCCGGGTCCATCCAGGCCCTCTCGTGCCGGGCGGTCGAGAACAGCCGGTCGGGCGCATCCGCGTGCGTCAGTACGGCGCGCACACCGGGAACGGCGAGTGCGGATGCCTTGTCGATCGCACGGATGCGTGCGTGCGGATATGGCGAGCGCGCGAGCTTGATGTGCAGCAGCCCTTCGATCTCGACATCGAAAGTGTAGCGTGCCGCGCCGCGCACCACCTCAGGTCCGGCCGGCGCGGGAAGGCTGCGGCCGAAGGCTTCGCCCGGCGCGACACTCTCGATGTTGGTCCGCCCGTCGAGCGCATCCTCGATCGCGCGGTAGCCGGTGCAGCGGCAGATATTGCCTTTCAGCGCGACGCCGAGGTCCTGCCGCTGCGCCTGGTTCAGCGACGCGCAGGTCAGGATCATGCCGGCGGTGCAGAAGCCGCACTGGAACGCCTGCGCCTCGAGAAAGGCCTGCTGCATGGGGTGCGGCGCTTCCTTGCTTGCAAGGCCTTCGATGGTGGTCACCGCATGTCCCTCGGCGCGAAAGGCCGGAATCAGGCAGCTATGCACCGGCTCGCCGTCGATCATCACGCTGCAGGCGCCGCAGTCGCCGGCGTCGCATCCCTTCTTGACGCCGAAATGTCCGAGCTCGCGCAGGAAGGTGCGCAGGCATTGTCCGGCGCGCGGCGTCTGCGTGAAGCTCTTGCCGTTGATCTCGAAGTTCATGCGTCAGGCCGTGCCTGCGCATTCGACACGGATCTCCTCGGCAAGCCGCAAGGTCATGGCCTTGCGCCAGTCGGGCTTGCCATGAAGGTCGTCGTGATAGAGCCCATCGGGGATGCGCTGCAGGATCGCCTCGCGCAACTCAGCGGCTTGCGGTATCCGGCTGAACGGCAGCCTGATCGGACGTCTGGTCGAAGCTGTTACTGTGAGGACAAACCTTCCGTCGTCATAGACGCTGCCGATCAGAAGCGCCGCCGATCGGCCGACCGGGGTCAGCGAGATTTGCCGGAACGCCGTGCGGCGCCTGAGGGCTGCAACCGGGATATCGATCTGCCGCAGCAGCTCGCCGGGCACGAGCACGTTGCGCTGATCGCCGGACACGAAGTCGGCGACGCCAATCTGGCGCTCGCCGCCCGGTCGCCAGATGGTGCAGACGCCGTCGAGCGCTGCCGTCAACGAGATCATGGGTCCGGCCGGCAGCGACATGCAGAGATTGCCGCCGACGGTCGCAGTCTTCCAGATCTTGAACGAGGCCAGGAAGGCGCGGCAGCATTGGTTGATCAAGGGCGCGGCAAGCCAGTCCGGCGGGCAGGCGAGCGCATCGAGCTCGGCAATGGTGCAGGTGGCCGCGATCGACAGGCCTTTTGTCGTGATGGTCAGCGCCGGCCATTTGAGCGCGGCGAGGTCGATCAGCCGATTGAGATGGACCTGCGGCTCGGAGAACAGCCAGGTTCCACCGGCGAGCCAGGCGTCGCCTGTGGTCCAGGGCGGCAGTTCGTCCCGCATGCGCGGACGGGCTATCGCCGTGATGGTGTTCAGGTCCATGACCAGGCTTGCGCTTTCAACGGGTCGTTGCTCCCTGTAACAGTCTTGCAAGATGGGCGCCAATCAGGGCGTTGCCGGATCGCAGGAAGTGATTTTCAACAGCTCGGGAGCACGCTAGCAATGCAGCAGCCACAGGCGATCTGGATCAAGGACCCGCTCGGCATCCTCGCCGAGGGCGCTGAGCGCGGCGTCGTGATTCGCGGCGGCCGTATCGTCGAGCTGATCCCTACGGGCGGTCAAGCAGCGGCAGACGCCGTCGTATTCGATGCCGCTGCGCATGTGGTGCTGCCGGGGCTGATCAACACGCACCATCACTTCTACCAGACGCTGACGCGCGCTTTGCCGGCAGCGATGGACCGCGAGCTGTTTCCCTGGCTGAAGGCGCTCTATCCGGTGTGGGCCCGGCTGACGCCGGAGGCGCTGGAGCTCGCGGTCACCGTGGCGATGTCGGAGCTCCTGCTCTCCGGCTGCACCATGACGACCGATCATCATTATGTGTTCCCGGCAGGCCTGGAGGAGGCGGTCGACATCGAGGTGGCGGTTGCCCAGCGCCTGGGCGTGCGCGTGCTCCTGACGCGGGGCTCGATGAACCGCTCCGAGCGCGACGGCGGCCTGCCGCCTGACAGCGTGGTACAGGACGAGGATACCATCCTTGCCGACAGCGCGCGCGTGGTCGCGAAACATCACCAGCGCGGCGAGGACGCGATGGTGCAGATCGCGCTTGCGCCATGCTCGCCATTCTCGGTGACCACCTCGCTGATGCGCCGGACCGCGGAGCTTGCCGAGAAGCTCGACCTGCGCCTGCACACGCATCTGGCCGAGACCGGGGACGAGAACCGGTTCTGCGAGCAGATTCATGGTTGCCGGCCGCTCGACTATCTCGATCAGTGCGGCTGGCTCGGCACGCGGACATGGCTCGCGCACGGCATCTTCTTCGATGCCGCTGAGATGCAGCGGCTGGCGCGCGCGAAGACCACGATCAGCCATTGCGCCTGCAGCAACCAGATCCTGGCTTCGGGCTGCTGCCCGGTGTGCGAGATGGAAGCGGCCGGCGTCGGCATCGGCCTCGGCGTCGATGGCTCGGCGTCGAACGATGGCTCCAATCTGATGCAGGAGGTGCGCGCCGCGTTCCTGCTCCAGCGTGCGCGCTACGGCGTGCTCGAGGTCAGCCACAAGGACGCGCTGCGCTGGGCGACCAAGGGATCGGCGGCCTGCGTCGGCCGGCCCGAGCTTGGCGAGATCGCCGTCGGCAAGGCCGCCGATCTCGCGCTGTTCAGGCTCGATGAATTGCGCTTCTCCGGCCATGGCGATCCACTCGCCGCGCTGGTCCTGTGCGGCGCCCATCGCGCCGATCGCGTCATGGTCGGAGGAAGGTGGGTGGTTGTGGACGGCGCGATACCCGGGCTCGATGTCGCCGACCTGATCCGCCGCCACAGCGCGGCGGCGAGGCGGATGGCGAACGGGTGAACTCCCTCTCCTCGCCCTTCGCCCGCAAAGAGCGGGGAGAGGTGAAGAGAAGCGCGCGCTGCCGCCTCTATTTCCCCGGCACCTTGTCGTCGACGCCTTTGACATAGAAGTTCATGCCGAGGATTTGCCCGTCGTCGAGGTGATCGCCGCCCTTGCATTCGACGGTGGTGCCGTCCTGCGCCACGACAGGGCATTTGAACGGATGCAGCTTGCCCGCGGTGATGGCGGCCTGGGTCTCCTCCGCCATCTTCTTCACGTCGTCGGGCATGTTGGTGTAGGGCGCCATCTCGAACATTTTCGTCTCGAGCCCTCCCCAGGTGTCCTGCTCCTTCCAGCTGCCGTCGAGCTCGGCCTTGACGCGCGAGATGTAGTAGGGTGCCCAGGTGTCGAGGATCGAGGTGAGCTGCGACTGCGGCCCGAACTTGATCATCTCGGAATCCTGCCCGAAGGCGAGCTTGCCGCGCTCGGCCGCGATCTGCATCGCCGCCGGCGAATCGGTGTGCTGCATGATGATGTCGGCGCCCTGGTCGATCAGCGCCTTGGCGGCGTCCGCCTCCTTGGGCGGGTCGAACCAGGAGTTGGCCCAGATGATCTTGACCTTGACGTTGGGATTGATCGACTGCGCGCCGAGTATCGTCGCGTTGATGCCGCTGATGACCTCAGGGATCGGGAACGAGCCGATATAGCCGAGCACGCCGGCCCTCGACATCCTGGCGGCGATCTGGCCCTGGATGTAACGGCCCTGGTACCAGCGCGCCGAATAGGTCGACATGTTCTTGTCGCGCTTGTAGCCGGTGGCGTGCTCGAAATGCACGTTGGGATATTTCTTCGCGACCTTCAGCGTCGGATCCATGTAGCCGAACGAGGTGGTGAAGATCAGCTTGTTGCCGGCGCGAACGAGCTGCTCGATGGCACGTTCGGCATCGGGCCCCTCGGCGACGTTCTCGAGATAGGTGGTCTCGATCTTGTCGCCGAATTCCTTGACGACCGCCTGGCGCGCGAGCTCGTGCTGATAGGTCCAGCCGAGATCGCCGATCGGACCGAGATAGATGAAGCCGACCTTCAATTTGTCGGCCGCGGAGGCGGCGCCGGAAACACCGCTCGCGAGCAGCAGCGCGGCAACCGCCGCAAGAAATCCGTTCCTCATCGTCGATCTCCAAATATCGGGGCGAACGTTCCATTCCCGGACGCGGCGGCCCAACGCGCGCGTCCAGCCAAGCAATCAGCGGTCCGGCACGAACACCGTGCCGAGCGAAGCGGGAGTGGTCGAGCCGCCCGAACGCGCCCGCGACAGAGCCACGAGAACGATCACGGTCGCAAGATAGGGCAGCGCCGACATGAACTGGGAGGGAATGCCGATCCCGGCGCCCTGCGCGTGCAGTTGCAGGATCGACACCGCGCCGAACAGGTAGGCGCCGATCACGAGCCGGCCCGGAAGCCAGGAGGCGAACACCACGAGCGCCAGTGCGATCCAGCCGCGGCCTGCGGTCATGCCCGGAATGAAGAAGGGGGTGTAGGCGAGCGGCAGGTAGGCGCCCGCGAGTCCGGCGCAGGCGCCCCCGAACATCGTAGCCAGCAGCCGGATGCGCAGCACGGGATAGCCGAGCGCATGCGCGGAGACGTGGTTGTCGCCGCAGGCGCGCAGGACCAGGCCCGCGCGGGTCCGGTACAGGAACCACCGGACAGCGACGATCAGCGCGAGCGACAGATAGACGAAGCCATCCTGGCCGAACAGGATGCGTCCCCCGAAGGGAACGTCGGTAGGGCTAGGAAGATGCAGATGCGGCGCGGTGGCGATCCGCTCGCCGACGAAGCCGGCGCCGATCAGGCCGGACAACCCGATGCCGAAGATCGTGAGCGCCAGTCCCGTCGCCACCTGGTTGACGGCGAGGCCGAGTGTCATGGTGGCGAAGATCAGCGACAGCAGCATCCCCGCGATCATCCCGCACAGCGCGCCCACGATGATCGAGCCGGTCAGCCAGGTCCCGCCGAGTCCGCAGGCCGCCCCCATGATCATCATGCCTTCGACGCCGAGATTGAGCACGCCGGAGCGCTCGGTCACGAGCTCGCCGGTGGCCGCGATCAGGAGCGGCGTCGAAGCCGCCAGCACGGAGAGGATGATCGCCTCAACCAGTTCCACGGAGCACCCCGGGTGATTTTGAAATGAACCTGAAACGATAGAGAATGAGGGAATCGCAGGCGAGCACGTAGAACAGCAGGATGCCCTGGAAGACCTTGGTGACGTCCAGCGGGATTTTCATTGCGATCTGGGCCTGCTCGCCGCCGATGAAGGTCAATGCCAGAAACAGCCCTGCAATTAGTATTCCAACCGGGTTCAGCCGGCCGAGGAATGCGACGATGATCGCCGTGAAACCATATCCCGGCGAAATGCCGGGCTGCAGATGACCGATCGGCCCTGCCACCTCGATGATCCCCGCCAGCCCGGCCAGCGCGCCGGAAACGGCGAAGGTCACGAGGATTGCACGGTCGGGGTCGAAGCCGGCGAATCGCGCCGCACGCGGGGCGGCGCCGACGACCCTGATCTCAAAACCCTTGAGGGTACGCCCGAGCAACACCGCGGCCGCGGCTACGGCCAGCAGGGCCAGAATCGCGCCGAGATGCAGGCGGCCGCCCTCGACCAGCACGGGCACCGTCGCGACCGGATCGAACTCGGCCGTGGTCGGGAAGTTGAAGCCCGCCGGATCGCGCCAGGGTCCGCGCACGAGATAGTCGAGGAAGAGCTCGGCGACATAGACCAGCATCAGGCTGGTCAGGATTTCGCTGGCGCCGAACCTGACCTTGCCAATCGCGGGGATCAGCGCGTAGAGCGCGCCGGCGATCGCGGCGGAAGCGAGCATCGCCGGCAGCACCCAGTGGCCGGCGTCGGTGCCTTGCGTCTTTACCGCGATCCAGCTTCCCGCCACCGCGCCGATCAGGAATTGTCCCTCGGCGCCGATGTTCCAGGCATTGGCGAGGTAGCAGAGCGCAAGCCCAACCGCGATCATCACCAGCGGCGTCGCCTTCACTGCGATCTCTTGCAGGGAATAGCCATCGGTGAGAGGATCGACGAAATACACAATCAGGGCCGCCGCCGGATTCTTGCCGAGCAGGGCGAGCAGCAGGCTCATCGTCGCGAGCGTTGCGGCAATCGCGACCAGCGGCGAGACCAGCGCGGCGGCGGTCGATTGCTCGGCGCGCTTTTCAAGCACGAGCTGCATGCGCCGTATCCTCTTGTCCCGGGTGGCTGCCGCCCATCAACAGCCCGAGCTGTTCACGCGTGGCGTCGGCCGTCTTCAACGACGCCGACAGCCGGCCGTGAAACATCACGGCGATCCGATCGGTGATCTCGATCAGCTCGTCGAGATCCTGGCTGATGACGAGAACGGCGGTGCCGCCTGCGGCGAGGTCGAGCAGGGCCTGCCGGATCACCGTGGCAGCGCCGGCATCGACCCCCCAGGTCGGCTGGCTGACCACGAGGACACCGGGGTTTTGGAGGATTTCCCGCCCGACCACGAACTTCTGCAGATTGCCGCCGGAGAGGCTCGCCGCCTCCGGGTCGCGGCGGGCCTTTCGCACGTCGAAGCTTTCCGTGATGCGATCGACGGCGGCCAGCACTCTTTGCGTATCGACGAAGCCGTGCCTGACCATGCCGGGCGCTGCGTGCCCGGTCAGCAGCGTGTTATCGGAGAGCTTCATGCGCGGCGCGGTGCCGTGCCCGAGCCGCTCCTCCGGCACGAACGCAGCGCCCAACCTTCGGCGCGCGGTGATCGACAGCGCGCCGGCAGCGATGCCCTCGATGACGATGGCGTTGGACTGTTCGACCAGCCGCTCGCCGGAAAGCGCGGCGAACAGCTCGTCCTGGCCGTTGCCGGCAACACCGGCCATGCCGAGGATTTCGCCGCCCTTGAGCTCGAGCGAAACGTCATCGAGACGCACACCATGAGGATCATCGGGCACGAGATCGAGGTGGTTGACGACGAGCCGCGGCATCCTGGCGGCTCTGGTTGCAGCCCTGATCTCCTTGATCTCTGTACCGACCATCATGCGGGCGAGCGAGCCCGCGGTTTCCGCCTTCGGACTGCAGGTTGCAACCTTGCGGCCGGTACGCAGGATGGTCGCGGTGTCGCACAGGCGCTTCACCTCGTCGAGCTTGTGGCTGATGTAGAGGATGGCGCGCCCTTCCGCCTTGAGCCGCTCCAGCACGGCGAACAGTTGATCGGCCTCCTGCGGCGTGAGCACCGAGGTCGGCTCGTCGAGGATCAGGAATCTCGGATTCTGCATCAGCGCGCGGACGATCTCGATGCGCTGGCGTTCGCCGACCGACAACTGCCAGACCTCGCGTTTCGGATCGAGCGGCAGCCCGTAGAGGCGCGAAACCTCTCGCAGCCGGGCGGAGATATCCTTGAACGATTCCTTGCCGTCGAGCCCGAGCGCCACGTTCTCGGCCACGGTGAGATTGTCGAACAGCGAGAAATGCTGGAACACCATGCCGATTCCACGCGCACGCGCTTGCGCTGGCCCCGCCAGCACCATGACATGCCCCTCCCAGCGCATCTCGCCGGCGCTGGGCTGGAGCAACCCGTAGATGAGCTTCACCAGGGTCGATTTGCCGGCGCCGTTCTCGCCCAGCAGGGCGTGGATCTGCCGGGGCCAGATCTCGGTATCGATACCGTCGTTGGCGAGGAACGTGCCGTAGCGCTTGGTCAGCCCGATGGTTTGCAGCAGGGGCTTTGCGTCTGGAGGCGATCCGCCTGGTGTCGTTTCGGACATTCACCGTCACGTGGCTTGGAGAAGCTGCCTCAATTCTGAGCTAATCCGGGCGGCCGTGTAAGTGGGGAAAATCATCAGCTATTGCCCAACTATTAGGCCCACGCGCCTTGATACGCTTCGGTTTTTCAGTGAGTCGTCCTTGTTGCAATTCTGTGACACTTGCTGGAAATCGGAATGGCCACAGCAGCGCTGCCCGCCGGATGTGCAACATCTGCGGATTGCGCACAGGCGCGGGACGTTGTCCGTCACGGTCCCGAACACCGCGGACCTTGTACGATCGCCCAATCGCGAAAAGGCGAGCAACTACAGGCGCGTTCGGCGTTTGCGAGCGCGTCGCCCCGAGATCGTGGGCGGCTTCGGCGGCGCCATGGCCCGGCGTTGCGATGGCATGATCGTCAGCCTCGCCTTGATCAAATCTGCGGCGCCGTCTGGGAAAAGTTGAGGCTTCTCCCGCTTCGGGAACGGCGCAACTGTCGTGCAAGCGATCTCGTTCGTCGTTCAATTGGGGGTGCTCACGATGTTGTTCCGAAAAATAGCAATTGCAGCCGGCGCCATCGCGCTCGCCGCGTCCGGTCTGGCCAGGGCCGCCGATCTCCCTGTCAAGGCGAAGGCGGCGACCGATCTGCCGTTCTTCCTCGTCATCGATGACCGTGTGACCTTCTCCTGGATGCCGAAGGGCACCGACCCGGGCGTCTTCTCGGTGCGCCCGAATGGCAGCATCGACGGCAAGACCGCCAAGCAGGTCTATTCGTTCACCCATTTCGACATCTGGCAGTACGGCACCAACTTCTTCACCATCTCGATGTTCAAGTCGGATCATAACGATCC
>NZ_JAFAVV010000537.1 GCF_019242285.1 Bradyrhizobium sp. | reverse complement strand
CCGTCATGCTTCCAGCGCTCGTCGTCATGATGATGATGCGAATGATCGGAATGGCTGTGATCGTGTGCATGGATATGATCGTGGGAGCCTGTCATCGTACCGCCTTCGGTGAACTAATTGTCTGGGAACGCTAGCGAAAACCGCAGGCCCGCGAAAGGGGACAGGAACGTTTTCGGCCGCCTTCCGTTATCTCACAGGCAAGACATTGGAGGAGAAACGATGAGCAGCACGACCGACAAGATCAAGGGCACGACCAACGAGGCGGTCGGCAAGGCCAAGCAGGGCATCGGCGAAGCCACCGGTTCCGAGCGGATGGAAGGTGAAGGCGCGATGCAGGAAGCCAAGGGCAAGGGCCAGAAGGCCGTCGGCGATGCCAAGAATGCGGCCAAGGACGCCGCCAACCGCGCCGCAGCGAAGGTCAACAAGAATCTCTGATCGGCGCATGAGCGTCGGGAAGGCCGGTCCGGTGGGCCGGCCTTTTTTCTGTGCGCAGTTCGTTGCGCCAGATCGGCGCGGCAGGCAGTTCCCTACTTCACCGCCAGCAGCTCGACGTCGAACATCAAGGTCGCGTTGGGCGGGATCACGCCGCCGGCGCCGCGGGCGCCATAGCCGAGCGCCGGCGGAATGATCAGCGTGCGCTTGCCGCCGACCTTCATCGACGCCACCCCCTCGTCCCAGCCCGCGATCACCCTGCGCTGGCCGATCGGAAACTCGAACGGCTCGTTGCGGTCGACGGAGGAGTCGAATTTCTTGCCCTTCTGGCCATTGTCGTAGAGCCAGCCGGTATAGTGCATCACGCAGGTCTGGCCCGGCTTCGGTGACGCGCCGGTCCCAACCTTGGTGTCGATGATCTCCAGGCCTGAGGCTGTGGTCACTGGCTTCCCCGCTGCTTGTGCCGATGCGGCGCGCGGCGCCGCGATCACGACAGTCACGACCATCGCGATCGCCATCACCAAAGAACCTCTCACGAACGCCATGCGCAACACCTTCCGGTTCAAAATCGGGCCGGTGTTTAGCGCAATGCGATGGGCGAGGCTACCCCGATCAGGCCTCGATGTTCTCGAGCCGCACCGGCAGCTTGCGGATGCGCTGGCCGGTGGCGTTGAAGATCGCGTTGCAGACCGCCGCATTGGTGCCGACATTGCCGAGTTCGCCGAGCCCCTTGACACCGGCGGGATCGATGCGGTCGTCCTGCTCCGGCAACAGGATCACCTCGACCCCGGGCGCGTCGGCGTTCACCGGCAGGAGGTAGTCGGCGAGGTTGTCGTTGACATAGCGCGCGGTGCGCTCGTCGATCTCGGTGGCTTCGAGCAGCGCCGACGACATGCCCCAGATCAGCCCGCCCATCAACTGGCTGCGCGCGGTGCGCGGGTTCATGATGCGGCCGCAGGCGAATGCGCCGACCAGGCGCGGGACGCGAATCTCATGGGTCCACCGGTTGATACGCACCTCGACGAACTCGGCCCCGAACGCATAAGCGATCCGGTCCTTCATCTCGGAGCCGCCGACCATCCGCATCTTGCCGTCGTGCATGGCGCGGAACGAATCCAGCGGCGCGCCCTCCGGCTTCCACTCGCCATATTCCTCGACGATGCTGATGCCGAGGGCGTCGAACGCCTTTTCGCGGTCGAGCGGCTGGCCGCTCTGCGCGGCCTGTGTCACCGGCGTCTGTCCCATACCGACGGTCTCCTTGGTCTTGTCCACCAGACCCTCGTTCGGCATCAGCGCCTTGAACAGCCGCTGGCGAACCTGGCCGCACACCATCTCGACCGCCGAGCAGGTGCTCGCGGTCGAGTTGGAGCCGCCCGCCACCGGCGCCGGCGGCAAGTCGCTGTCGCCGATCGCGACGGTGACCTTCTCATAGGGGATGCCGAGACGGTCGGCCGCAGCCTGCGCGATCACGGTGTAGGCGCCGTTGCCGATCTCGTGGCCGGCGATCTCCACCCGCGCTCGGCCGTCGCGTTGCAGCCGTACCCGCGCCGCTGCCGGCGCCATCTGGGTCGGATAGCAGGTCGCGGCGCAACCATGGCCGACCAGCCAGTCGCCATCGGTCACCGTCCTCGGTCTCATCGATCGCTTCGACCAGCCGAACGCCCTGGCGCCTTCGTCGAAACAGGCCATCAGGGAGCGCGACGTATAGGGCTTGTTGCCGATCGGCTCGTTCATGGTGTCGTTGACGCGGCGCAGCTCGATCGGGTCCATGTCGAGCTTGAATGCCAATTCGTCCATCGCGCTTTCCAGCGCAAACAGGTAGGGCACCTCCGGCGGCGAGCGCATGAAGCCCGGGGTGTTGCGGTCGGCGCGCACGATCGACACCATGCTGTCGACGTTCAGGCAGGCATAGAGCCGCGTCGTGATCTTGGTGCCGCCGACGGCGTAGGGGTCGGCGCGCGAGGAGATCTCCGCGCCCTCGTGGCGCAGCGCCACCAGCCTGCCGTCGTGGCTCGCGCCGATCTGGATCACGTGCCGCGTCTCGGCGCGGTAGGTCGCGATGGTGAAACCCTGGTCTCGGGTGGCGACGAGCTTCACCGGCCGGTTCAGTTTCCGCGCGATCGCGGCAATGATCGCGGTGCGCGGCGTCACCGAGCCCTTCGAGCCGAAGGCCCCGCCGACATAGGGGTTGATCACCCGAACCTTGTCGGCGTCGATGCCGAGCTGCTCGGCCACGCCGTTCTTCAGGCCATGGACGTACTGGCTCGGCTCGTAGATCGTGAGCTGGCCGCCGCTCCAGACGCAGCTCGTCGCGAACAGTTCCATCGGGTTGTGGTGCTGGGTCGGGGTTTCGTACGATGCTACCAGCTTGACGTCGGCCCGCGCGAAGGCATCGGCGAAATCGCCGACCTTCGGATCCTCCTTGAACTGCGAAAGCTGCCCCTTGGCGCGTGCCGAGGTGGTGCCAGGCGAGTCAAAACTGGCGGTCGGAGTCGCCGCGGTGTAACTCACCTTGACCCGGTGGGCCGCCTCGCGCGCGGCCTCGAACGTGTCGGCAAGCACCACGGCGATGATCTGGCCGTCCTGCGCGATCTCGGCGGAGGCCAGCGGCTGGATCGTGGTCGACATGTAGCCGCCATTGCCGAACAGCTTCGGCTCCTTCAGCTTCTCGGCATTCTCATGCGTGACGATGTCGATCAGGCCGCGAACCTTTCTCGCGTCGCTCAGATCAAAACCATCAATACGGCCTTTGGCGATCGCGCTGGTGACGAGATAGGCATAGGCCGGATTGGCCAGCGGCATGTCGGCGGCATATTGCGCCTGCCCGGTGACTTTCGGGACCGCGTCATAGCGCGGCACCGGCTGGCCCATATTGGCCTTCGGCTGGGGAGCGGCGATCGTCATGCGCGAATCTCCATCGTAGCGGCCTGCTGCAGCGCGCGTGCGACGACGCGCTTGCCGAGGTCGATCTTGAATGCGTTGTTCCTGCGCGGCACCGCGGCGCTGAAGGCCGCATCCGCCGCCCGAGCGGCGAGCGCCTCGTCGAGGCGTTGGTCTTTCAGCATCACCTCCGCCTCGCGCACCCGCCACGGCACCGTGGCGACGCCGCCGAGGGCGATGCGCCCGTCCCGCACCACACCGTCCTGGACGTCGAGCGCGACCGCGGCCGAGGCCAGCGCGAATTCATAGGACTGCCGGTCGCGCGCCTTCAGATAGAGCGAGCGCGGCCAGCGTCCGGCGATGGTGAAAGCCGAGACCAGTTCGCCCGGCGCAAGCACCGTCTCGATCTCGGGCGAACGGCCGGGCGCCTTGTGCAGCTCGGCGAACGGCATGGTGCGCACGCCGGACTTCGCCGTGATCTCGACCGTCGCATCGAGCGCCATCAGCGCCTGCGCGAAATCGCCGGGATAGGTCGCGATGCACTGATCGGAGGTGCCGAGCACGGCATGGGTCCGGTTGAAGCCCTCCATTGCCGCGCAACCGGAGCCTGGATGGCGCTTGTTGCAGGCGGAATAGCTCACATCGCGAAAATAGCTGCAGCGGGTGCGCTGCAGGACGTTGCCGCCGAGCGTCGCCATGTTGCGAAGCTGCGGACTTGCGGCGAGCCGCAACGAATCGGCGATGACCGGATAGTGCTGCCGCACCTGCGGGTGGGCGGCGACGTCGGACATCCGCGCCAGCGCGCCGAGCTTCAGGTTGCCGCCGTCGAAATCGATCGTCGACCAGTTGCCCGCGAGCGGATTGATGTCGACCAGTGTCGCCGGCCGCATCACGTCGAGCTTCATCAGGTCGAGCAGCGTGGTGCCGCCGGCCAGCGGCTGAACGGCAGCTTCGGTGAGCGGGCTGTTGGCGCTGGCAGCGGCCGCCAAGGCCTGCACGGCCGCCGAAGGGTCGGTCGCACGTTGAAAGATGAAGGCGCGCATGAGCCTAGCCTTTCTGGATTTGCGGCGCGGCCTGCTTCACGGCCGCGACAATGTTGGGATAGGCGGCGCAGCGGCAGATGTTGCCGCTCATATATTCGCGGATGTCCTCGTCACTGCCGGCATGGCCCTCGTTGACACAGGCCACCGCCGACATGATCTGGCCCGGCGTGCAGTAGCCGCACTGGAACGCATCCTGCTCGATGAAGGCCTGCTGCATCGGGTGCAGATTGCCGCCGCTGGACAGGCCTTCGATGGTGGTGATCTCCTTGTCCTGCGCCGCGACCGCAAGCGTCAGGCACGACACCACGCGCCGGCCCTCGATCAGCACGGTGCAGGCGCCGCACTGGCCATGGTCGCAGCCCTTCTTGCTGCCGGTCAGGCCGAGATGCTCGCGCAATGCATCGAGCACGGTGGTCCGCGCATCGATCGTGAGCGGCTTGCTCTGGCCATTGACCCGCAGGGTGACGTCGACCGGCAGTGACGGGTCCTGCGTTTGCGCCAGGTCCATCGGCGCGTCGGCCGCGCGCGCGGTGAGTGGCGCAGCTACGGCGGAACCCGCCGCGGCGGCCATGAAGTTGCGCCGGTTGAATCCGGATGTGCTGGGGGAACCATTGGTGTCGGACATTCACGGCCTCCGCCGCTGAGAAGGAAGAAGCGGCGCACACCTGCGCCACCTCGCCCAACCAGTCGCGGCGGAGATTTGTTCCTGGCCGATCAACGCAGTGCGATATATCACGCGCAAACCGCCGTGATCGAAGTTCCGCCCCGCGCGGCTCAATAGCCGAGCGCGCAGCCGTCCTTGCGCGGATCGGAGCCGCCGGTCAGCGTGCCCTTGTCCCAGTCGATCCAGATGGCCTGCCCGCCGCCGAGCGGCGACACCACGCTCACGGTCTCGTGCCCGAGCTTCTTCAGGCCCTCGACGGTGGCCGCGGGCACGCCGTCCTCGAGCTGGTAGACGCCCTCGTAATGCAGGCCGCGCGGCATGTCGATCGCCTCCTGCACGTCGCAGCCATAGTCGAGAATGTTGGTCAGCACATGGGTCTGCCCGGTCGGCTGGTACTGGCCGCCCATCACCCCGAACGACATGACCGAGCGGCCGCCCTTGGTCGCGAGCCCCGGGATGATGGTGTGCAGCGGCCGCTTGCGCGGCGCGATGCAGTTGGGGTGGCCGGGTTGAATACGGAAGCCGCCGGCGCGGTTCTGCAGCAGGATGCCGGTGTTGTTGGTGACGATCGCCGAGCCGAAGGCATGTGCGATCGAGTTGATGAACGAGCAGACGTTGCGGTCCTTGTCGACGACGGTGATGTAGATCGTGTCGGGGTTCATCGGCGGCGCCACCGCGGGCAGCTCGAGCATCCGGTCCATCCGAATCCTGCCGACATAGTCGTCGGCGAAATTCTTCGCCAGGATCCGGGCGACGTCCACGTCGGCCTGCGCGGGGTCGCCGACATAGGCCTCGCGCATCATGTAGGCGATGCGCGCGGCTTCGGCCTCGAGATGGAAGCGCTCGACGCTCAGCGGCGCGAATTTCGTCAGATCGAACTGCGAGAGGATGTTGAGCATCACCAGCATGGTGATGCCGGGCCCGTTCGGCGGGCACTGCCAGAGGTCGAGACCCTTGTACATGGTGCCGATCGGCGAGGTGACCTCGGTGGCGTGCTCGGCGAAATCGTCGAGCGTGTGCAGCCCGCCGATGCCGCGCAAGGTCTCCACCATGTCCTCGGCGATCGGGCCGTGATAGAACGCGTCGCGTCCGTCTTTGGCGATCGCGCGCAGCGTCTTGCCGAGCTCACCCTGGCGGATCACGTCGCCCGCGACGGCTGGCTTGCCGTGCGGCAACAGATAGCGCTCGGTGTTGTGGCCGTTCTTCAATTTCTTGAATTCGATATTCCAGGCGAAGGCGATGCGCGGGGCGACCACATAGCCCTCCTCCGCGGCCTTGATCGCCGGCTGCAGCAGCCGGTCGAGGCCGAACCTGCCGTGATCGCGGAGGATGGTCTGCCAGGCATCGACCGCGCCGGGGATCGAGACGGCATGGGCCGAGGTCAGCGGCACCGCATGGATGTCGCGCTCCAGGTACCAGTCGGCCGTGGCCGCAGCGGGCGCCCTGCCCGAGCCGTTATAGGCGACGATCCGGCCCTCGCCGCGCGGCTGGATCAGCGCAAAGCAGTCGCCGCCGATGCCGGTCGACTGCGGCTCGATCACCCCGAGCAGCGCGCATCCCGCCACCGCCGCGTCCGCCGCCGTGCCGCCTTCCTTCAGCACCTCGACCGCGGCAAGCGCGGCCTGCGGGTGCGAGGTTGCGACCATCGCGTTCAGCGCATGCACGGTGGACCGGCCGGGAAGATGGAAACTTCTCATGTTGTATGGCTCACTTTGGATGGCTCGCTTTTCTCGCAGGTCTTGCTGTCCGGACGGCTGATGGCTTCATGACACATCCGCTGCAGGCTCGGCAATGCTGGCATACCAGCTATCTTCCAGCCGCCGCGGCTGTTAACCTCGGCTCATGCCGTATAAGGTTGCCGCCTTCTATCAATTTGCCGCGCTGTCGGACTTTCGCGACCTGCGCGAGCCGCTGCGCGCGCTCTGTGCCGGTCTCGCACTCAAGGGCAGCGTGCTGCTCGCCCGTGAAGGCATCAACGGCACGCTCGCCGGCCACGCCGGCGCGATCGATGTCCTGGTCGACGAGCTGCGGCATGGCGCCCTGTTTCGAGGCCGCCTCAACAGCCTCGAGCTGAAGTTCTCGGCCGCCTCGAAGATGCCATTCCAGCGGCTCAAGGTGCGGCTGAAGAAGGAGATCGTCACGCTCGGCGATGACGCGGCCGATCCGACACGGCGGGTCGGCATCTATGTCGAGCCTGCCGAATGGAATGCACTGATCGCCTCGCCCGACACGCTTCTGCTCGACACCCGCAACGCCTTCGAGGTGGCGATGGGAAGTTTCGAAGGCGCGGTCGATCCTGATATCGCGAGCTTCGGGCAGTTCAAGGCATTCGCCGCCGAAAAGCTCGATCCCACGAGACATCGGAAGATCGCGATGTTCTGCACCGGCGGCATCCGGTGCGAGAAGGCGAGCGCGCACCTGCTCGCGCACGGCTTTGCCGAGGTCTATCACCTCAAGGGCGGCATCCTGAAATATCTGGAGCAGATCGCGGAATCCGACAGCCGCTGGCGCGGCGAATGCTTCGTGTTCGACGAACGTGTCGCGCTCGGCCACGGCCTGCGTGAACGCGGCAAGGAGCCGCCCGCCGATGGATAGCATCGAGGAGCTCAGCGACCGGATCGACCGGCTGGAAGCGCGCCTGATGTATCAGGACGTCACCATCGAGACGCTGAACCAGACCATCACCCAGCAGTGGCACAAGATCGACGCGCTGACGCGCCAGCTCGGCCTGCTCGGCGAGCGCCTGCGCGAAGCGGAGGCGAGCGCGCCAGCGCCCGGCAACGAGCGCCCGCCGCATTACTAATTACGCGATGCGAAGCATCGTCGCGCGCGTTTTGGAGCGTTTTCGAGCGAAGTGGATACCGGTTCGCGTGAAGAAAACGCGTCAAAACAAAGGAGCTGGAGCTTCCGTTCCGATTCCATCGGAATAGAAAAAGCTCTAGCCCGCCGGCGCTCCGACGGGTCGTATCGCCGTTGCACGATCACCTCGCCCCTGCGGCGTGGCGGCCCGCCTATCGAAAGATCGCAAGCAGCCTGTCCCACAGCGAGGGCTCGTGCACGTCCTCTTCGGACGACAGCGACGGCGCATGAGCCGTCTTCGGGGAGCTCGGCTGCGTCGCGCTGACGGGATCGGACGCTGGAAACGTATCGATCAGGCCGGCCTCCAGCTTGGCGTGCATCTCCGCGTCGGCAAGCCGTTCCTCGCGTGGGTCCACCGCATGCTTGTCGTGCGGCGCGGGGTCGAAATCCTTGGTTCTGTCGCTCATGTCGAAGGCCCTCCTAGCTCGGGCAGAAAACGCCGCCGGCAACCCGAGGTTCCCCGATCAGCCTTTTCCCTGGTCAACCGTGGCCAACACGGCGTGAGCCGTGTATCAGGGGCGAAACCTCCGGAACCCGCAAGGAACGATCGATTGACCGAGAACAGCCCCGCCCGCCCGTTTCTCGAAGTGCTCAGCGGCTGCAGGCAGCCTTCGCCACCGCTCTGGATGATGCGGCAGGCTGGCCGCTACCTGCCGGAATATCGCGAGGTGCGCGCCAGGGCCGACGGCTTTCTCGACCTCTGCTTCACGCCCGAACTCGCCGCGGAAGTCACCCTGCAGCCGATCCGCCGCTTCAGTTTCGACGCCGCGATCATCTTCTCCGACATCCTGGTGATCCCCTATGCGCTCGGGCGCGCCGTGCGCTTCGAGGCCGGTGAAGGCCCGCGGCTCGATCCCCTGGATACGCCGGCGAAGATCGAGGGGCTCAACACCGTCGCCGATTTCGCCACGCTGGAGCCGGTCTATGAGGCGCTGCGCCTTGTGCGGGCCGAGCTCGCAGGCGAGATCGCGCTGATCGGCTTCTGCGGCGCGCCATGGACGGTCGCCACCTACATGGTCGCCGGCCACGGCACGCCGGACCAGGCGCCGGCGCGGATGCTGGCCTATCGGCATCCGGAAGCGTTTGCGAAGATCATCGACGTGCTGGTCGAAAGCTCGATCCACCACCTGCTCGGCCAATTGCAGGCCGGCGCCGACGCGGTGCAGCTTTTCGACACCTGGGCCGGCGTGTTGTCGCCGCGCGAATTCACGCGCTGGTCGGTCGAGCCGACCCGGCGCATCGTCGAAGGCGTCCGCGCGAAGGCGCCGGGCGCGAAGATCATCGGCTTTCCCCGCGGCGCCGGCGCGCTGCTCTCCGACTATGTCGATGCGACCGGCGTCGATGCGGTCAGCATCGACTGGACCGCCGCGCCGTCGCTGATCCGCGACGAGATCCAGAGCAAGGTCGCCGTGCAGGGCAATCTCGATCCCCTGGCGCTGATCGCCGGCGGCAACGCGCTCGACCAGGCGGTCGACGACGTGCTGTCGAGCTACGCCTCAGGCCGGCTGATCTTCAACCTCGGCCACGGCATCCAGCCGGAGACCCCGATCGCGCATGTCGAGCAGATGGTCCGTCGGGTGAGGGATTTTCGGGGGTGATCTTCGCGCAATGCGTTGGTGCAGCGCGTGCGGTTCGCAGGCTGGGCTAAGCGGCCACATTGGCCGAAGCCAGCCACGCGGAGGCAGGAGCGTGCCCACCATCGCGGAGCAAAGCAGTCGAACGAATGGTGGGCGTCGATTTACTTGACAGGTGGAATCAGCCGAGTGAATCCCGATTCCGGCCCGAGCGCGTCCCCAAGCCGCAAAAAAATCGTCTGCGCCAAAACAGAAATTTATCGAGTGGGTTCAAGCCGATCGGGGTCGTAGCCGCCCCACGACGAAAAATTCCTCTTTCTTTTTTTCAGAAACCGTGCATACTGCCCCCGTCCCGCCTCCATCGGAGGGGCGTTTCGCGATCGTCACGGACGTGGGAGGCGGGATGCGATGGATGCTTTTGGCGCGCCAGACGAGCGCGCTCGAAGCGGACGGCGAAAACGTGTGGTCCTGGTGCCGCGACGCTGGCACTAAGCTTTTCGGTGATGATCCGGAGAGTGACGGGGGCAAGAGAGCCCGTTCCCCGAGGAGAGCACGGCATAAGCGTTAACACCATCGCGCGGGGAATGCCGGTGATTTCGGCTGAACCTGTGGTAACCGCCGCGTGCGTTCTTGTTGCACGCGGGCCATGGGTGAGGCTGAACCACCCGGCATTCCCTGCGCCCTCCCTGATTTCGAGGGCGATGTCTTGGCAAAGCTCGGACGAATCCCGTCGCGAGAATGTGGACCTATGCCTCAACACCGTCATTGCGAGCTCAGCCCGCAGGGTGGGCAAA
>NZ_JAFAVV010000529.1 GCF_019242285.1 Bradyrhizobium sp. | reverse complement strand
TCGCGCCGTTGCCGGCAATCAGCCATTTGTTGTTGCTCGCATCGTCCCAGGACGCGACGCCCGGCGGCAGGAAGCTGATCAGCTGCTTGTAGTATTCGAGCGCCTGGCGCACCGCATCGGTCTGCACGGTGAGCTCGCCCTTGGCATTGACCAATTCGGCGCCAAACGACTGGAAGATCGCGCCGGCCGTGTCGACGCTGTCGGTGGTCTCGCCAAGCCCGATGCCGAAGGGAACACCGCCCTTGTGGCAGGCCTCTGCCGCCTTCATGAAAGTATCCAGCGTCCAGTTGTCGGCCTTGGGCGGGGAGCCCGCCGGATACATCTCCTGCACGTCGATATTGGCGTGCTTCTTCATCAGATCGATGCGGGAGCAGGGCCCCTTGATCTGGCTGCCGAGGCAGATGGGGACGGCCAGCCATTTGCCGTCGAGCTGACCGAGATATTGCACGGTGCCGTTCACCGCACCGTTCAGCTTGATCAGCGGCTCCATCACGTCGTTGACGGGTTCGAGCAGCTCGGATTGGGCATGCGGCCACCAGGTCGGCATCGCCATGATGTCGTGGCCTGCCTTGGCTTGCGCTTCCGAGGCGATCGTCACCAGGTTCTTGTTGCCCACGCTGGTGATGTAGTCGATCTGGACCTCGACCTTTTCCTTCTCGGCCCATTCCTTGACGAGCGCCTCGCTCGTCTTGTTGGCGTCGGGAACCCAGTGGTCCCAGAATCCGATCGATAGTTTGCCGGCGGCGTAAGCGGACCGGACATAAGGTGCGGTGACCAGCGCCGCGGATGACAAAGCGGAAGCAGCAACGAACTGGCGTCGAGTGAGCTTTCTCCGTGGCATTGGCATTCCTCCCTTGGCGAGCCAAACCGGATATGTCGGGAAATCGCTCTTGTATTTCGCTTCGCGACCTTGGGCCGCGGCTTTGTCGTCAGATTTCCCTGTCACAATCAGATCAGAATTGCTTCGGCCTGTCGAGAAAGCAGGTGAGATGATCTCTAGAACTAATGGCTGTGGGAAAAACCTTTTCCGGAGAACGAGTCGGAAAGCATTTTGCGTCGCAAACGCCCTGGCCGTGGGTGCGTGGTTCGGTCGCAGGCCGCTCGACTCTCGCCTGGATCGCAAGCCTTCGACGATGGTGGACGATGCGGCACGAGCGTGGACGACCGCGGGGCGAACACGATAGAAGCGCCGTCGCGACGGCGCATCGTCGCGACCTCGAAATCTCTCGCGGCGAACGCCGCCGTCAAACTCCGGACCCGCCATGGAGGCCGAACAATGATCCGTCCGACATCCAGCCTGCGCACTCGGCTGGCGCTGTGCGCCGCACTCGCAGCCGGCGCCGCCATCCTGTTGGGCGCTCCGCGGATGCTGGATGCGCAGGGGCTGATCAAGGGCGTCGAGCAGGGCGCCCGTGAGGGCAACAAGGCCGCGGGGCCGGTGGGCGGTGTGCTCGGGGGCGCGATCGGCGGGGTGGTCGGCGTGGTGTCGGGCGTGGCCGGCACGATCACCGGCGGCAACAATGCGCAGCCGGCCAATAATAATGGACAGCCCGCCAACACCACCGCACCGCCGCCGCCCGAAGCCAAATCGGGGAAGGCCGCGAAGACGACCAAGACGGCCGTCGCCAAGGCGACCAAGCCGGTCGAGGTGCTGACCCAGCAGGGCGTGCCGCAACTGACCGCCGAGCAGATCGTCGCGAGCAGCGACGCCAACATCGAGCGGATCAAGAAGGAGCTCAACCTCACCCCCGAGCAGGACAAGAACTGGGGCGCTTTCTCCAGCGCGATGCACTATCTCGGCCACAACGGCGCCGATCGTCTCAACCTGCGCATCGCGCGGGCCAAGCGCGACCCGCCCGACGACATCATCGAGCAGATGCGCAACGAGGCGCAGTTCCTGGTCGACCGGGCCCAGGACCAACGCAGCGTGGCCGATTCGGCCGAGCCGCTGTTCGCGAGCCTGGACGACAAGCAGAAGCAGATCTTCATCGACGAGATGGTGCGCCTCAGCCACGAGCGCGGGCTCGATTGAGGCTGCCGTCGCGACGGGAGGCTGGGCGAATAGCCGGATGCGCGTGCCCTGGGGTAGGTGGAAGGCCCGGCACCCGGCTATCCTGCCGCAGCGGCGCGGCTCCCTCCACTCGCCATCTAAAGTTGAAGAAAAACAGACCGATTCATGCCCGATACATGGCTCAGGCGTGACGTTCTCGCGAACTTTCGCCATCGGACAGACAAACTGCATCATGCGATCCCACAAATGCCATCAGCCGGCCACCGGTCGGCCGAGCTTCGTTGATGCTGCCTGTGCTTGCCGGCCTTGTCCTAGGCTTTGGGGAAATTCAGCTCCACGCCGACGCCGTCGGGGTCGTAGAGGAAGATCTGGGTGTCGCCGGTGCGGGGCACGATCTGTTCGCGGAACGTGACGCTCCTGCCGTTCAGGCGGTTGCGCACGGCCTCGACGTCGGTGGCGGCAAAGGCGATGTGGTCGAGCCGGCCGGTATCCTCGTATTTCTTCTCGGTGCCGCGCACCACGATGCCCTCGCGCGGCTTGCGCGTTCCCACCAGGTGCACGGTCGGCGTGCCGTCGGAATAGAGCCAGTAGCCGGGGAAATCGAGCGGAGGCCGGTCGCCGATCTCAAGCCCGAGCACGTCGACATAGAAGTCCTTGCTGCGCTCGAGATCCTGCGGCTCGATGGTGAAATGCTGAAGTCCGCCCAGGGGCATGCTTATTCTCCTCGTTGTTCAGCTCAGATCTGTTTCAGACCCAGGTGAGGTCGGCTTCGGCGCCCATCATCCAGGCGCCGACGGTTTCGAAATGGCTCAGCCGTCCCTGCAACTGCTGGGTCACGGTGTGGATGTCGCGAAAGCGGCGCTCCAGCGGATGACTGTCGAACACCGCGGTGGCGCCCGCGGCCTGATAGGCGAAATCGACCGCCTCGCGCGCCCGGTGGATCGCGTGGGTTGCCGCCATCCGCACCGTGATGCGCTGCTCGACCGTGATCAGCGATCCCGCACACAAATGCTTCCAGACGTCGGCCATCGTCTGCAGCACGAAACCGCGCGCGGACCGCAGACCGACCTCGGCCTGGGCGAGGCCCGACTGCACCACGGCATTGTCGCGGATCGCACGCCTGTCGCCGCGCGGCACTTTTGTCCTCGCCAGGTCGAGGAAGCAGTCGAGTGCGCCGCGGGCGATACCGCAGGCGACGCCGGCAAAGCCGACCTGGTAGCAGGTGCCATTGCCCATGCGGTAGAGCGGGCCGCTCTCCCGGCATTCGCGCTCGAATTCGCGGATGATGGAATGGTCGGCCCGGACGAAGAAGTCGTCGAGCGCGAACTGGTCGCTCGCGGTGCCGCGCAGGCCGACCGTGCTCCAGATATCGGTCCATTCGACATCTTCGCTGCGCACCAGCATGGTGCGCTCGGCCTGGGCGCCATTGTCCTCGAGCCGCGGCGTGCCGTCGGGCTTGAAGATCGGGCAATGCGCGCCGAGCCAGGTGGCGTGTCGGCCGCCCGAGGCGAACGCCCAGACGCCGGTCACGCGATAGCCGCCCTCGCATTCCACCGCCTTGACCCTGGGGCCGGGACCCCAGGCCAGCACCGCGCGCGGATCGTCGCCGAAGATCGCACGCGCCACCGGCAGGTCGAGATAGGCCGCCGACATCGCGCAGCCACCGGCCTGGCTCAGGCACCAGGCCGTCGAGGCGTCGGCCTGGGCGATGGTCTCGATGACGTGGAAGAAGGTCACGGGATCGGTCTCGATCCCGTTCTGCGAGCGAGGCAGCAGCAGGCGGAACAGTTGCGCCTCGTGCAACCGGTCGAGCACGGCCGGCGGCAGGCGCCGGTCTCGTTCGATGTCGTTGGACGCGGCGGCGATGGCGGGACGGACGGCTTCGGCCCGGGCGATCACGCCGCGGTCGCCCGCGAGATCGGCGGAAGTGGCAGCAAGCATTGTCTTACGCGATCCTCTTTTCTCCGATGCCTTGAACCGTCGGCGCCATGGTCAGCTCCCGGTCGATCTCCTCGATCGACTTGCCCCTGGTCTCGATGCCGAAGAAATAATAGACGGCGCCGGCCATCAGGAACCAGCAGCCGAGATAGACGAACGCGGTCGGTATCTCCGGCAGCGGCACGTCGGGCTTGAGATAATTGTTGGAACCGACGATCAGCGCCAGGCCCACCGGGCCGATGATCTTGCCGATGCCGCCGAAGCCATAGGCCGAGCCCATCCCGGAGGTTCGCAGATGCGAGGGCCAGACCTCGGCCGCGTAGGGGCCGACGATGGCAAATCCGCCGTCGGCAAAGAAGAAGGCCGCTGCGAGGATCAGCCAGAACGCCGACACGCCCATCAGCGAGGCGTCGTAATTGTAGCCGGCCAGGATGATCAGGAAGCCCGCGCCGAAGCCGAGCAGGCCGCCGGCATTGCGCCGTCCCATGATCTCCGAGAAGAACGAGAAGGCGATGCGGCCGACGAACCCGCACACCGTGAGCAGGATCATCATCTTGGCCGCTTCCTGCGGCGTCACCTTCAACAGCAGCACGAACAGCGATGGTGCCCACAGCGTGACGCCGTAGACCCCGGTCTGGGCGCCGGCATTGCCGAGCCAGGACACCAGCAGGCTGCGCGGATATTTGAACAGGTCGAGCCAGTTCGAAATCTGCACCGGCCCGGCATCGGCCGCGGTCGGCATCGGCAGCGCGGCGGGTTCCAGCTGCAGCGCCCAGGCGAGTGACTTGCGCGCTTCCTCGTAGCGCCCCTGGCGGCAGAGCCAGCGCGGGCTCTCCGGCACCCAGAGCCGGACCAGGAGCACGAGCAGCGCCGGCAGCACGCCGATCGCAAACAAGATCCGCCATTCACCGGTGCCGGTGAAGGCGCCGAGCACCGCGCCGAGGCCGACCCCGAGCGGGATCACGCAGGTCACGAGCCCTCCGACCCAGCCGCGCTTGGAGGAGGGCATGAACTCCTGCACCAGTGGCAGGTCGACGCAGTAGAGGCCGCCGACGCCGGTGCCGACGAAGAAGCGCATGACCGCCAGATAGACCCAGCCGTTCTCGGGGGTGAAATAGAGCAGGCCGGTGGCGATGGAGAAGTTGAGCACCGTGCCGATGAAGACGACGCGGCGGCCGATGCGCTCGGCAAGCCAGCCCCAGGCATAGGCGCCCAGGATCGCACCGATGCCGGAGCTCATCAGCACGGTCGCCGACTGGCCGAAGGTCAGCTTCCAGGGGCCGATCAGGAAGGCGAGGACGAAACCGATCAGGAAATAATCGAAGAACTCCAGGGCATCGCCGATGATGGCGGCGGTGAGAATCTTGATCTGGTTGCCGGTCAAGCTCGCTTGTCGATCGAGCACCTCGAACATGGCGTTTCCCCTTCGGCGCATGTTCGTTGTTTTCGCGGCGGGCGCCGCGCCTGCGCTTCGCCGAACTCTGCAAGGCTAACCCGTGATCGCGGCAGACGGCAAGGGCGGGGGCCGAAGGCCTGCATTGCGCACGAAACCGCGGTACGGAACGCTTCCACCCGCGCGATGAGACGCGGCCGACCACGTTCTCGCGGCACGATCATGCCCGAGTTGTGCGGCGATGTTGCCCTCGAAGGAACAGAGGGCGCAGGGAAGGCCGGGTGCCGGTCGCACCCATGGCCCGCCTGCAACAAGAAATGCAGGCGGCAGTCACCACAGGTACGCGCCGAGACATCCGGCCCTCCCTGCGCGATGGTGTTAACGCTTATTCCGTGCTCTCCCCGGGGAACGGGCTCTCTTGCCCCCGTCGCTCCTCGGATCATCGCCAAGGAGCTTGGCGCCAGCGTCGCGGCGCCAGGACCACACGGCTTCGCAGTCCGCTTCAAGCGCGCTCGTCTCGCACGCCAAAGCGTCCATCGCATCCCGCCTCCCACGTCCGTGACGATCGCGAAGCGCCCCTCATGCGGAGGCGGGACGCGTCGCATATAGCATTGTTTCGGTAAAATAGAAATAGAAATTTTCGCCGGCCGGCGCCGGAACAGGCAATCGCATTGATGCAGCGCGACAAATCGCCGTTCTGGCGCGAGTGTCTTTCAACCTTTCTGCAGGTCGCGAGGAGAAGCATATGGCAGGAATCGCCAGCCGGCTTGTTCGAAAGATTCCCGTTACTGATTCTCCCAGAGCGTTCCGCTCAACAACCTCAGGTCGCGCACTCTCCCGGTGGCAGCCGGCGCCATCGAGCAAACTCCGGCGGCGCACGGCTTCGTGCAGGCGCTCGATACGTATTTGGGATCGGAGCCGTCACCAACAAAGCGTGCTGAACATCTGTCCTGCAACGCTCAAGAGGCGGGCATGATTCCATATCGGTCACGAACGGCGATCGAAGCACCGTCCGGTGCGGCCGCAAGCCGACAGGTTCGCGGCTACCGTCCGCGACGTAGGCTGTCTGCCTGTCGCAGCGCGCAAGTCGATCGGCTGCGGCTAACTGTCATAGCAAATCTCGCCGAGGACTGTGATCTCGACCATTGCCGACCGCTTGCGGAAGCTCGTAACGGTAGAATCGCTCGGAGAAACCGCAGGGAGTTCGGGCGTGAAAGTGACGATCGCGCACTTTCCGTTCGGACCGGCCTTCGTGACGACTTTCAGACAGAGCGCGAAAAAGGCTTGTCGGCCATCAGCGACGACATGGCGGCAGGGCAAGCGATCTACGGAATTCGGAGAAGACAGGCGAAAGAGGTGTGAGCTGCGGCCGCCATTCGGCGACGCTGAGAACAAAGATATTTGAAGGAGGTAAACATGTTTTCCGGTCTTTCCAAGAAACTTTCCAAAGAGCTTTCCAGGAAATCTGTCGGCGCGCTCGCGCTGTTTTGGTCGGGATCAGCGCTTGCTGCCGGGCAGTGTTTCGCCCCAAGCGATCCGGTGCGCCTGACGCCCGATCAGCAGCGCGCGGTGGTTCTCAACATCCGCGACAATCCCGATGTATTCCAGTCCGACTTCAGTCTGATGCGAACGCTGAAGAACATTCTCGGGACAGTGCCTGGCGGCGATCCCGCGACCGTCACCGATGATGCGGCAAAGGACTTGCTGAAGAGCTTGCTCGCGGGCTTCGCGGAGACATCGCTCAGGAATGAGGATGGGGATATTTCCTTTGCGCTCACCCCACGCGACGGGGAAAGCGCACTTACTGTGGACGATCTTCTCGGTCCGACCAGTCCTGCTCGGATGGTGCCGGTGGCGCTGTTCAATCGTTTGGATTTGGCGCCGGCCGATCATTCGCATTGTGGTGAATACCGCATCGTCTACGTCAAGAGCGGCCCGAAGGACGGCAGCGGCAGGGTCGCGTTCGACAAACGCATGACGCTCATTTTCGAGGCGGTACTGCCGAATCCCGATCTCTCGGGCGACCGGCGACAATGCGAGGCCGTATGGCGATTGTGGAAGGGATTTGCTCAGCCTGGCCAGAGCCAGGCCCAGATTGGTCAATGGCTCGCGAAGTTCTACTACGAAGGCGGAGCGCTCGACTCCCAGATGAATTTCACTCCGGTCGTCTCATTCAGCCACTACGGGATCGCGGGAGGGCAAGTACGCGCGAATGCCTTCGATCATGTGAGCGCGAACGACGGCACGCTCAACTGGCACCTGCGGCAGTGGCGCGTCAGCTTCGACCCGAACAATCCGACCAACCCGCCGAGCTTCCAGCCGCAACCGGTCAACGAAACGCCGTTTCGCGGATATTTCAGCGGCGACGCTGCGTCCTCTCCCGGGAGCGACCCTGCTCGCTTCCGCGCGCTTGCAGGTCTGTTCGCGAGCACATTCCCGCAGGTCAACGAACAGCAACTTGTCGCCGTAGACAGCCTGGCAGCAATCCCGGTCGGGCCGGAGACCACGGTCGCGGACCTCATCGACAACGTCGGAGTCGACATCGATGACAAGTTCTACGCGGTGGAAAGCGACGCCGGCCCATTTGGCGGTCCGGCTCCTGACGATCCGGCGGTCGCAATCGGCGCAAACCAAGCACTTGCCGCCGCAATCGACAACCGCCTCCAGCAGTTGAAAGTTGACACTGCGTGTGGACTGAACCGGGGCCATGTGCTCAACCGTATGGCCGCAATGACATGCGGCGGCTGTCATCAGTTCGCCAACGGGAAGGAAATCGCGCCGGGCGTGCGCTGGCCTCTCTCGCTCAACTTTGTGCAGATCGACGAGAACGGCGCCATGTCCAACCTGCTCCTGGACCGGTTCTTGCCATTTCGGTTCAGGCTGATGAACGACTTGCCGCCGCCGCCGGTTGTGGCTCCGCCGCTGCAGGCCTTGGCTCTGCATCAGCAGCTCAGGAAACAACTCACCGCATTCAAACCGACCCAAGACGCCGTGCGGTCTGTGCAGAATCTGAGTAACGAGATACGGAAGGCGGACAGGTCTCAGCCAGGCGCGTTCGTCAGATACCGCAAGCCGGACTGAACGCAGTCGTCCCGCCCCAAGCCGAGTCGGCTTGGGGCACGAAGCAAGGGCTCCCCCGCAAGCAGAAAGCCCTTGCCTCAAGGAGAAGGGTGCGGCGAAAGAGTTGATGCCGGCTGCGCCTGGCATCACATCGGCAGAAAAATCGGCATCGGAGTCTGACGCGGTCTTGTGGGAGCCAAACGGATAAGACGCCTCCACCCCGAACCGCCCGCAGGGCGGCTTGGTTTCCTCCAATCGGGCAGCGACATCTTCGTGGCACAATGTTGCCGCTATAGCGCTGCGCCATTTCGATGCGGCCAGGGGGAAGGCGGGGGATGAAGCTGGAACAGCAGATCGAAGCTGCTCTCGAGATATTGTCGCCGGAATCCGCCCAGCGAGGGGTGGTCCGCAAGAACCTCAGGAAGGCCATCAAGGACATCAGCAGCGACAGCATCGTGCGGCCGCTTTCGAAGGAGGAAAAGGCGACGCTGCGGCGGCTCCACTCGACGCTCAGGCGGGCCGGCGGATACGTACAGAAGCTGAAGGAGAGCAGCCTCCGGTTCAACCTGTACGATCCGCTCGATCTGACCGAGGCGGTCGGCTGCTGCGAATGGGAGCTGGGCCTGCCGAAGCCGAAGTGGCAATACCCGCTGTCCGGCAAGGAGCAGTTGGCCGTCGCCTATGCCCATGCCCTGATGGCGAGCTTCGGCAAGGAGAAGGCGACCCTCTCGCGCAACAAAGCGTGGCATCGGCTGGCGGCCATTCTGTACGGCGATCCCGAGCACGACCTGTTCAGTCAGATGCGGTCGTTTCGCTCTGGGCGGGGCTAGTTGGCCGCAGGGCGCGTTCGGCCGACCGCCGGCAAATCATCGATGCCAGTGGAAACCGCTGCTCGCGCCGCAGGGACACCTCGTCGCGCGTGCGCGACGAGGTGATGCCCGGCAGCAGCCGCTGCCCGTCAATCGAGGCCGGCGCGATGGTCGTGATCGTCGGGCGGCAGGGTGCGGCCCGCCAAACCGTCCCAGAAGTCGCACTGGTGAACGGTCGCAAAGCTTGTCTCCGTGCCGGGGCGCGGCGGGACGAGCGACAGCCAGGCCTGGCGATCGCGATGGAAGCGCGGCCAGTGGGGTTGGCCGGGTCCATTGGGATCGCCGTTTCGCGCGAACTCGGTCCAGTAGCCGACCATCTGGTCCGAGAGCTTCTGCTGATTGGCGTCGAGCGGCGTCTGGGCGAGGTTCAAGCCAAGGCCCGACGGGTTGGCGGTCGGGAAGATGTACTGGATCTCCGAGGCGTGCGAGGCGCCATAGGGGAAGCTCACCGGCGGCAGGAAGTTCTGCGGCGCATGCTCGTCGCTGAACTCGTAGGCGAAGGTCGGGACGAACGAGGACGCAAGCTCGTCGGCGAAGCGCGCGGTGCAGGCGAAGTTCGCGTCCGTTCCCGCTGCGCCCGCGCCCTGGTCGAAGCTCGGGAATTGAGCCGGGACGGGATAGTGGGTCGCGACGACCGACGCCTGCGTGGAGGTACCGGTCAACGCGGCGATCGCCGCGACATAGGTGCTCGCGGTGATCGGGCCGCCGGCGAGGTCGAAATCCTGGGCCACGAACAGGTTGTACTCGTCGTGATTGGTGCCGTTCATCAGCGGCACATGGTTGAAACGACCCGAGGCAAGCGCTGCCGATATCGACTGGGTCAGCACCTTGCCATCGACGTTGGGGATCGGCAGCGAGCCCACGAAGGAGAGGGCCTGGTTGGCGAGAATGGTCGGCACGCCGAGGCCGCGCAGGCAGGCGAGCACGGCACTCGGGCTCGGCTGATTGCAGCCGACGGCTTTCGCGAAGTTGGTTCCGGCCGTCTCGGTCTGCGCGAGCGTCGGCTGCGCCAGCGCATAAGTGCCGCTCTCGACGATGGCGCGATCGAACAGGCCATGGGCCGTGGGCGATACCAGGTTGGTGAGCGTGCTCAGTCCTCCGGCCGACTCGCCGAAGATCGTCACCCGTTCCGGATCACCGCCGAACGCCCTGATGTTCCGCCGCACCCAGTTCAGGGCGGCCTGCTGGTCCTGGATGCCATAATTGCCGGAGGTGTGGTCCGGCGATTCGGCGGTCAGGGCCGGATGCGCCAGGAAGCCGAGCGCGCCGAGCCGATAGTTGATGGTGACCACGATCACGCCGCGCTGCACGAGCTTGACCGCGTCATATTCGTTGCTCTCGCCGACCGTGAGGCCGCCGCCGTGAATCCACACCATCACCGGATGCGCGTCATCGTCGCGAAGATCGTGGTCGCCACGACGGTTGGGCGCGAACACGTTGAGGAACAGGCAGTCCTCGGTCTGCGTGGCATTGCCATAGGGCGTGAACACCTGCGGACAATGATTGCCGAACCGGGTGGCGTCCTGCGTGACGGCGGATGGCGTCACTGGCTGCGGCGCCTTCCAGCGCAGATTTCCGGTCACCGGCTGGGCGTAACGCAGGCCGAGGAATTCCCGCATCGCGCCCGTGATGTCGAACTTGCCCTGGAAGGTGCCGTCCGGCGCCGTCACCAGCGTCGATGAGGCGAGCGCAGGCGAAGCCCCGGCGGCGACGCCGAGCAGCAGGGCCGAGCCAAGCACCCGGTGCAGCGACGATCGCCGTCGCGCCGATGGTCGTTCAATACAGGCGAGTTCGTTTCCGAGCATGGGCTTCCCTCCGAAGGAGATTTTTGTTCTGCTGGATCGCGTGCGGCGCGACATCGGCCGCAACGCGAACGTGCAGGCCCATTTTTCTTCGCTGGCGCGACGAGGAGACGACAAACGCATGACGGCGCCCGGATCGCTTGCCGCACATCGTGCAGGCGCGGCAGCGCTCAATCTTAAATCGAACAAACTTTTGTCCTACGCGCCCGCGGTTTCGGCGATCCATGCGCATGCGGCGCGATGCGCAACGACGGCTCAAGGGCGACTATTTCGACAACCGATCTGATCTCGGCCTTCGCTCGGCACCGTGGGCGGCGGCACGGCGATCGGCCGCCAGCCGCTCCATGGCGCGTTCCTCGATCAGAAGCCTGATCAGCGCCCAACGCTTCTCTTCGTCGACCGCCGCTGCTAGGAGTTGCCGGTAACGGCGGTGGTCGGATCTCCCAGCCTCGTCGCCCAAGTCACGGCCCATCTCACGGCCCAAGTCGCGGCTCATGTCACGCTCCTGCGAAACACTGTGCTGAGCTTCGCGCAGCCGGCGAAGAGTGCAAGGAGGAGTTGAGCCTTATTCACGCAATTGTCGTCCGGTGCAGCCGTTCCGAAGCTCGGATTGTGAGCAACCTCACAACGCTCGCGCGCGCCTGCGCGTATGGTTGCTGCAGAGGACAAGAAGCATGGAAGACACGATCGATACCCTGGTGATGACGGCGGTCGCGGTGGGCGTTGCCGGATATCTGGCGCTGTTTCTCGCCCATGTCGCCCACGTCGATCTCGGCTTCTCCTATGCCCAGATTCGCGACGCGGCGATGTTCGGCGCCATTGTGCTGACCATGCCGACGGCCATCGGTCTGCTGGGCCAGAAGCGGAGCGGGGACGCCGAGGGCTGAAAGACCTGCTGATTTGGCGACCGAATCCGGCAAAACAGCCCCAATCGTGCCAAGGTCGCAGGTATATTTTGGCGAGCGCTTACGTTCGCCGGATGATCCGAAATTGCTCCTCGCACTGGTCTCGCATTGCACGATCGGGAAGCCAGTATCCAGTCCGGCCGTGGCCCTGACCCGCAGGGCTCCGCGGTCATTCCACCCGTAGGGGCGGACGTCCCGCCCGATCTCGCCGGGCTTGTCCCGCCGCCGATATCGGCGTCCTGGCCGCCCGTATTGCCGTCGCAGAACTATTTCGCCCGGCACTGGCGCGGTGAATTGTCGCTCTCGGTTTCCTACTGGGTGAACGGCTTCGTAGCCGGCCTGCTCGGGGCCGCGGTGATCGCGGGCTTCGGTTCCGTCATCTCGGCGCGGGACGATGCGCAGCCGCTGCTCTGGCTGGTGTCGCTGTGCTCGATCTGGCTCTGCATCGGCGCCCTGACGATCTGGCAGTCGGTCGGCGCCTGGCGCTCGGCCACGAACTATCGGCTGGACGGCAAGCGCTTCTGGGGCGGCCTGGTCAAGATCATGACGGTGCTGAGCGTGGCGCAGACCGCGTTCCGGTTCGCCATCGCCGGCCTGCCGCAGATCGCCGGCATGCTCGAGATCGTGGCCGGCGACTCCCGCGTCGGCCCACATCAGTTCCGCGTCCTCGCCCAGGGCGAGCTGTTGGAGTTTTCCGGCGGCATCACCTTCGGAGCGGCCCGGGAAATGGAAGGCTTCCTGAACGCGATGAACCATGTGAAGGCCGTCCGCCTCAATTCGATCGGAGGCCGCATCCTCGAAGCCCAGAAGATGTCGGACCTGATCAAGACGCGGCACCTGTGGACCTTCGTGGAGAAGCAATGCCTTTCCGCCTGCACCATCGTGTTCCTGGGCGGGTCCGATCGCATCATCATGCCGCATGCGCGGATCGGCTTTCATCAGCCGACGTTTCGCGGCATGACCGCGGCCGACCGCCGGCTGGCGATCGCCACCGAGGAGCAGCGGCTGGAGGGGTTTGGCCTCAGCCGCGCCTTCGCCGAACGCGCCAATCAAGCCGAGCCGGGCAGCATGTGGTATCCACCTAACGACGAACTGCTGCGCGAACGCGTCGTGACCCGCATTCTCGTCGCGACGTCGGCCGCGCCGAAAGCCGGCGAACCCTCCGCCGACGCGGCAACGTCGGGCCGGGACACGGCGACGGACCAGACCGCGCACGCCGGCGCCGGTCGCAGCGCAAGTCGGCCCGACCTCGGCATTGCCGAGACCAGTGCCGCGTCGCCGCCCGCTGCGGCCGGGCGCGCCACGGCGGTTCCGCGTCAGTCGCAGGGATCGGCCACGGCCGATATGCCTGGAACGAGGTAATTGCCGCCATCGTCGGCGATCAGCTCGACCGACACGCTTTGATCAAGCAAGCGAGCAGCGCGAAACGCGCTGCCGATTCATTTTGCACTTCGTTGCCTTGTTTTCGGCCGAGTCGCGTTGCCTCCTGATGCAAACAACAAAAGACGGGCTACGGTGTCGCGTCTCCGACGCACCGTAGCCGCCAGGGAGAGGAGACGCAGTGTCAGACAGTACACGACGCTCGCTTCTGGTGACCGCGCTTGCCGCCGGTGTTTCTCTGGCTGCGCCGAGACCCGCCGCAGCGGAGGATGATCAGCCCGGCGCCGACGAGCGGCCGAAGAAGGGCGACCTGCTGGTATTTTCGGAGGGAGAGCACGAGGGCAGCCTGATCAAGCCCGGTGATCTCGATCTCGGCGGTCCCCCGCTTCACGCCTGGCCGAAGGATCCGACCTCGTCGGTGATCCGCAGCGGCTCGCGGCTCAATGAGATCCTGATCGTGAAGCTCGATCCGGGCGAGCTCGATGACGCGACGCGCGCCCATGCCGCCGATGGCATCGTCGCCTATTCGGCGATTTGCGCCCATGCCGGCTGCCCAATCACCGCCTGGGTCAAAGGCAGCGAAATCGACAAGGATGTCCTCAAATGCATGTGCCATAACTCCGAGTATGACCCGCGCCAGGGCGCCGAGGTCGTGTTCGGGCCGGCACCGCGGCGCCTCGCGGCGCTGCCGCTCGCCATCATCGATGGTTCGCTCACCATCGCCGGATCATTCATTGGAAAGGTAGGAGGTGCGCAACCAGGATGATGGCACCGCGGCGGCGCGTGCAGACAACTATTGAACACTCGCCAAAGAGCGGGTGGCGAAGCGATTTTGAAAAAACGGAGGGAACGACCATGAAAATGAAACAATGGCTTCTATCGGGCTTCGTCGCGTTTACGTGCTGTGCTTCGACCGCAGCCACAGCCGGTTCAATTGATAACTACAGCCCCGTCACTGCGGCTCGCCTGGAAAATCCCGAGCCGGCCAACTGGATGCTCTATCGCCGGACCTATGACGGGCAGGGCTACAGCCCGCTCGACCAGATCAACACGTCGAATGTCAAGGACCTGACACCGGTGTGGACCTTTGCCACCGGCGTCGTCGAGGGCCACGAGGCGCCGCCGATCGTGAACAACGGCGTGATGTTCGTCGCGACCCCGATGGGGCAGGTGATCGCGCTGAACGCCAAGACCGGCGACGAATACTGGCGCTACAAGCGGCAGCTTCCGGACGACCTGTTCCAGCTTCATCCGACCAGCCGCGGCGTCGGCCTGTGGGAGGACAAGCTCTATCTCGCTACCACCGACGATCATGTGGTCGCACTCGACGCCAAGACCGGGAAGGTGGTCTGGGATACCAAGGTCCAGGAATACAAGAAGGGCCAGTATTTGACGTTGATGCCGCTCGTCGTCGACGGCAAGGTCATCGTCGGCGGCTCCGGCGGCGAGCTCGGCGTGCGCGGTTATGTCGTTGCGTTCGACGCCAACAGCGGCAAGGAGATCTGGCGCACCTACACCATTCCAGGCGAGGGTGAGCCAGGCCATGACACCTGGAAGGGCGACGACTGGAAGACCGGCGGCGGCTCGGCCTGGATGACCGGCACCTACGACAAGGACACCAAGACGATCTACTGGGGCACCGGCAACGCCGCGCCGTGGCCCGGCGAGACCCATCCGGGCGACAATCTCTACACCACCTCGGTGCTGGCGCTCGATCCCGACAACGGCAAGATCAAGACCTATCACCAGTACCACCAGAACGATTCCTGGGACTGGGACGAGGTCGATGCGCCGATGCTGGTCGACCTGCAACGCGACGGGCGCACGTTCAAGAGCCTGATCCATCCCGGGCGCGACGCGATCTTCTGGGTGCTGGAACGCAAGGCCAACGCCATCAACTATGTCGCCGGCTGGCCGTTCGTCTCCACCGACGTGTGGAAGGGCATCGAGGCGGAGACCGGCAAGCCGATCGTCGATCCCGCACACAAGCCTGTCATCGGCAAGCGCGTCGAGTTCTGCCCGTCGCTCTGGGGCGGCAAGGACTGGCCGTCGGCGGCCTACAGCCAGAAGACCGGCCTCGTCTATGTTCCCGCCAACGAGAATTTCTGCGGCGGCTTCACCGGCGAGAAGGTGCCGCTCAAGCCCGGCGAGCTCTGGCTTGGCACCAAGCCGGAAGACATCGGCCTGAAAGCCAAGCCCGGCGCGGACCATTATGGCGAGCTGCAGGCCTGGGATCCTGCGACCGGCAAGAAGGTCTGGCACCATGACTTCCCGAAGTCGCAATTGTTCGGCTCGGTGACGGCGACCGCGGGCGATCTGGTCTTCGCCGGCGGCACCAACGATCGCAACTTCCGTGCTTTCGACGCCAAGACCGGCGAGGTGTTGTGGCAGCAGAAGACCAATTCCGGCATCATGGGCATGCCGGTCTCCTATGAGGTCGACGGCACGCAATATATCGCGATCCAGTCCGGCTGGGGCGTCGATGCGCAGCGCATCCAGGACGCGCTCGCCACCAACAATATCGGCATCGAGAGCAACGTCCCGCAGGGCGGCGTGGTCTGGGTGTTCGCCGTCAAGAAGTGACGGTTGCGATAGCAGGAGCCGGCGGGCCATGTGCCCGCCGGTTTCCTTAGATGCTCACACCACCGGCACGCGCCTCGCGGCGACCGCGGCCGGCGAGATCACCTCGATGTCGAGCGGCACGCGCCAGCGCTCGGTGAAGCGCACCTGCGGCTCGCTGTTGGAGGCGGCGGCGCCTTCCATGACAAAACCGTCGAAGCCGCTGCTCATCACCTCGTTGCATTTCTGCACATAGATCGGGAAGCCGCCGATATAGGGCATGAACACGCGCGGGCGGCCGGCGATGTTGGCCCCGACATACCAGGAGCTGCAGGTCGAGCGCAGCGAGACCTTCGAGACCTCGTTGACGTGGTCGACCCAGGCGTCTTCATCCTCGACGCGCGGCTCGATCGTCGCGGCGCCGATGTCGCGCATGTGCCCGATCAGATCGGCGAGCCAGTCGACATGCTGCTCGATCGCCTGGATCATGCTGGCGAGCACCGACGGGCTGCCCGGACCGGTGATCATGAACAGGTTCGGGAAGCCGGCGGAGGCGATGCCGAGATAGGCTCGCGGTCCGGCCCGCCATTTCTCCGACAGCGTCAGGCGGTCGCGGCCGGTGATGCTGATCCTGTCGAACGAGCCCGTCATGGCCGCGAAGCCGGTGGCGGTGACGATGGCGTCCAGTCTATATTCGACGCCGCCCACCTCGATCCCCTCGGCGGTGAAACGCTCGATCGGAGATTTCGAGACGTCGACCAGCTTCACATGGGGCAGGTTGTAGGTCTCGTAATAGCCGGTATCGACACAGAGCCGCTTGCAGCCGAACACGTTGTCGGGGCAGAGCAGCTCGGCGGTCGCCGGATCCTTGACGATGCCGCGGATCTTCTTGCGGGCAAATTCCGCGACGGTGTCGTTGGCGTCCTTCTCGAACAAGAGGTCGCCGAAAGCGCCGAGGAAGGGCAGGCCGCCGCGCTGCCACGCTTCTTCATAAATCCGGTCGCGCTCTTCCGGGTTTGCCTCCAGCGCGGGCTTGGCGTTGAACAGAAAATAGAAGCCGGTCGGGCGGGCGCGCGCCTTGGCGCGCAAGGCCGGATAGTCGGCCTTGACGGTGCGCAGATGTTCCGGCGTCAGCGTCTCGTTCCATGCCGGCACCGACCAGGTCGCGGTGCGCTGGAACACAGTGAGTTCAGCGGCCTGCTGCGCGATGATCGGAA
>NZ_JAFAVV010000383.1 GCF_019242285.1 Bradyrhizobium sp. | reverse complement strand
ACGCCAGCGTCGCGGCGCCAGGACCACACGATTTCGCCGTCCGCAACGAAGTGCGCTCGTCTCGCGCGCCGTCGCGTCCACCGCATCCCCGCCTCACGTCCCGTGACGATCGCGATACGCCCTCTGACGAGGCGGGATGGATGGATTAATGACACAATTCAGAAAAAAAGAAATCAAGAATATTTTCGTACGGAGATCTGGACAGCCGATTCCGCCTTGAGCCGGCTCGTGAATTTCGGTTTTTCGCGCATTGATTTTGCGCCGTTTTGCGGGCCGTGCCGGCCCGATCGGCAGCGGACATCGCGCAATTCGGCAGCCCGTCGGGCGACTCGCGGAAGGCTCCGGCGCGCGTCACTGCTCCGGCAGGGTGAACACCGCGCAGGGCGAGGCGACGCCGCGCAGCGCATGCGTGCCGAGCGCGACCAGCGGCACCGTGGTTTCGGCGGCGAGCGCGCCCGAGATCAGCACCGTGCGGCCGAGCGGCCGGCACAATCCCTCCAGCCGGCTGGCGAGATTGACGGCGGCGCCGATCGCGGTGAAATCGAGCCGGTCGGCGGCGCCGATATTGCCCCACAGCATCTCGCCGAGATGCAGCGCGGCGCCGAACGGCAGCGGCGGCAATTCCTTCCGTCGGCGCTCCTCGTCGAGATGGTGCATCCCGCTGCGCGCGGCGGACACCGCGCGTACGGCGTTGTCGCAGGCGCTGCGCGGCGATTCCTCGATCACCGGGAAGATCGCCAGCATGCCGTCGCCGATGAATTTCAGCACCTCGCCGCCGAAGACGTGGACCGCGCCTGCGATACGGTCGAACCAGGCGTTGAGCGCGGCGATAACCTCCGCGGGCGGATGGTCTTCCGACAGCGCGGTGAAGCCGCGCAGATCGGCATAGAGCAGGGCGGCCTGGATGGTCTCGCCCGGGTCGCGCCGGAGCGGCGCCGCCAGCACGCGCGCAGCGCTGCGCTTGCCGAGATAGGCGTCCAGCGTCGCCTCGAGGGTGGCGCGGGCCGCGAGCGCGGCCAGCGGCGCCGCCGCGAAACGCGCGGCCTCGCGCAATCGATCGATCTCGCCGACCGTGAAAGGGCGCGGCCCGATCCAGCCGAGCAGGGGGCCATCCGGCCGCAGCCCGACGATATCCTCATGCGCCGGGCCGGCCGCGAGCCCGGCAAGCCAGCGCCGGCTGGCGTCGCCGGCCGGGTTCGCCTCCAGCGCGGCCAGCGGGCCGCCGGGCGCGAAGCCCAGCGCCTCGATGACCTCTCCGTCCTCGGTGCGCCACAGCCAGGTGCGCCGGGCGATCAGGGGATGCGGCACATCGAGCGTGAGCGCGCCACCGACCAGCGGCACGCCGTCGTTGACGAGATGCGCGCCGAGCTCCGCCAGGAACCGGTCGGCGCCCGCGGCGTCCGCGGCGGTGTCGACCAGAAAGGCAAGCGTCGAGGGGAGCTGCATGGGCGGATCATGCGGTCGAGGGCCATGCTTGTCACGGCTTTCCTCCTGGAAGACCAATCCCTATGTTCTGGAACGCGTTCCAGGAGGCATCGATGACCGAACCGCTCGTGATCCACCGTGAAACCTATATCGCCGCCCCGCAGGCGACCGTGTTCGCGTTCCTGACCGATCCGGACAAGATCGTGAGCTGGATGGGCGCGGAAGCGGCGACCGAGCCGCGTCCGGGGGGACTCTACCTGGTCAAGGGTGTGCGCGAGCGAAGCAATGTGGCGCGCGGCGAATTCCGCGAGGTCGTGCCCGTGCACCGGCTCGCCTACAGCTTCGGCTGGGAGGGCAGGGAACAGGTGCCACCGGGATCGAGCCTGATCGAGATCGACCTGATCGACCAGGATGGCGGCACGCTGTTGCGGATGACGCACACGGGACTGCCCAACGAGGTGCAGGTCGCCGCCCATGCCAGAGGCTGGGCGCACTATTTCGGCCGGCTCGCAATGGCAGCCGCCGGGCGAGATCCGGGCGTCGATCACGGCCCGCCGCGCCCCTAGTGCAGGGAGGCAGCAGTCGTAGGATGGGCCAAGGCGCGCGCGACGATG
Organism: Bradyrhizobium sp.; assembly: GCF_019242285.1. Classification (GTDB taxonomy): domain Bacteria; phylum Pseudomonadota; class Alphaproteobacteria; order Rhizobiales; family Xanthobacteraceae; genus Bradyrhizobium. The sequence continues at coordinate 8,773 of NZ_JAFAVV010000383.1, read as the reverse complement.
CTGCGCATCGCGCGGAGCGCCGTGCACCATGTCTCGACGGCATGGCTTTGAAGGGTGGGCACGCTTCCGCCTTCGCCCTGTGCGCTTCGTCGGACGAGTCCGTCTTTGCGTGGCGCGCTTCTGTGCACGCGGCCGCTTGGTCCACGCTACGATCTGGCGCGCACCGAGCGATCGCTGAAATGGTCGATGACCAGCTTGGGAACGACGAGACCGATGCTCATGGCCAGGATGATGATCCCGGCAATGAAGCCGTCGGTGGTCGTCGCGCCGATCAGTTCCATCGTGGTCTGCGAGCCGCCGGCAATCTGTAATAGGCCGCTCGCCATCCGGAACAGGTAGACGCCGGGGATCATCGACACCACCGAGGCGAAGCCGATCGCCGCAAACGGCATGTGTGTTCGCCGCGAAACCGGCGTGAGGATCAGGGCGACCGCAATGCAGGCGACCAGGGCGCCCGTGGCGGCGCCGAAACCGAGCTGTGCAATGGTGAACCAGCGCAAGGCATGGGCGAGCATGCCGACCGCAACCGGCCATGGCAGCATGCGCAACGGCGAGGAAAAGAACACGCTGTAGGCGGCAACCGCAACGCCGGCGGCGATCACGTCCTGCCACAGCGGCACGGACCGGCCGGGCGGATCGGCCGGAAGCGAAACGCCGAGGAGCGTCAGCCCGAGCAGCAGCCCGACCGAAATCGCGACCACGATCAGCATGGCATGAAGCAGGCGCGCGGCGCCGAGCGATATTCGGCCGTTGATCAGGTCGAGCGCGCTGTTCAGAAAAAACGGGCCAGGCACCAGGACCATGCACGGACAGACCGCGACGAGGCGCAACGACGAACTCAGGTCGTAGCGCACGGCGGCCGCCCCGATGAGGCCGGAGACGAGGGCTGCGCAAAACGGTTGCAGGAAGAGGTTTGTGCTCAGCTTGGCCAGGACGCGGCGCAGGAATGCGCCCGCGCCGGCGCTCACAAATATCAGGCCCGCGGCCGCAAAATGCTGGACGCCGAAAATGACCGCCAGGGCTACGGCGCCGGTCGCGGCGGCGAGCGCGAACAGCCAGCTCGGCGCCGGCGCCGCGCGCGCTATTTCCTCGATGCTCTCGATGGCGATGTCCGGTGCGAGGCGGCCGGACTCGATGGCGTCGACCAGTTGCATCGCCGAAGCCACACGGTCCATGTCCACGCCGACGGGATCGGCTGCGACCTGGAACGTCAGCCTGTCCTGCCCTTGATCGGCCACGAGCTGTAGCGTTCCCCAGCTCGGCGCGATCGCGGCCGGCAGGCCTAACGCGCGAGCGAGGCGTTCGGCCGCGCCCACGGTTTGCTCGGTGGCCTGTCCGTTGACGTACAGCACCTTCGCAGACGTCAGGATCAATTGCGATTGCTCATCCACAGTCATCGGAATCACCCCCAGGACCGCCGCCTCGGAGCGGCAGTGCCCCGATCCCGAGACTCGCAAGCCGCCTTGCCGCGGCATGGCGCGAATCCTGGAAGCGGAGCAACGGGACCGTCTCGCAGGCGCCGCTGCCGACGCACTCGGCTCAATGTGCGTCGGTTGCCACGTATGGCTTCACCATCTTTCTCGGGTCAACGACGCGATCGAATTCCGCCTCGTCGACAAAGCCGAGCTTCAGCGCGGCCTGCTTCAGCGTGAGGTCGTTGTCCATGGCATAGTGGGCGATCCTGGACGCCTTGTCGTAGCCGATGACGGGAGAGAGCGCCGTCACCAGCATCAGCGACCGCTCGACATATTCGTTGATCTTCTTCAGGTTCGGCTTGGTGCCCTCGACCAGGAACCTGCGGAAATTCGTGCAGCCGTCGGTGAGGATCGTGACCGAGTGCGTGATATTGTAGATCATCAGCGGCTTGTAGACGTTCATCTCCAGGTAGCCGCCGGCGCCGCCGAAGCCCACGGCGACGTCGTTGGCCATCACCTGCACCGCGATCATGGTGAGCGCCTCGCACTGGGTCGGGTTGACCTTGCCGGGCATGATCGACGAGCCCGGCTCGTTCTCGGGGATATCAAGCTCGGCAAATCCGGCGCGCGGTCCGCACGACATCAGGCGGATGTCATTGGCGATCTTGTACAGCGACACCGCCAGGGTGCGGAGCGTTCCGGAGAGCTGCACCAGCGCATCGTGGCTGCCCTGGACCGTGAACTTGTTGGGAGCCGTGACAAAGGGCAGGCCGGTCAGCCTGGCAATCTCGGCGGCCGCAGCTTCCGCAAAGCCTGGCGCCGAGTTGATGCCGGTGCCCACTGCGGTGCCGCCGAGCGCCAGGCGGTAGACCCCCGGCAACGCCGCTTCGATGTGCTCCAGCGCGTCGGATAACATCCCGGCATAGCCGGACCATTCCTGCCCCAGGGTCAGCGGCGTGGCGTCCTGCATGTGGGTGCGCCCGATCTTGACGATGTCGTCCCACGCCTTCGCTTTGGCGTCGATGGCGTCGCGCAGGGCCGCGACCGCCGGAACGAGACGCTGCTTCACGTTGACCGCGGCCGCGATGCACATCGCCGAAGGGAATGTATCATTCGAGGATTGCGCCATGTTGACGTGATCGTTGGGATGGACCGGTGCGTGGCTGCCGAGCGCCGTGCCGGCGAGCTGGGAGCAGCGGTTGGAGATCACCTCGTTGACGTTCATGTTGAACTGGGTGCCGCTGCCGGTCATCCAGACGTGCAAGGGGAACATGTCGTGGTGCTGGCCGCCGAGGATTTCGTCGCAGGTCTGCACGATCAGCTTGTAGCGCTGGTCATCGAGGCGCTTGCTGGCGTGGTTTGCGATGGCTGCGGCCTTCTTCAAGGTCGCATAGGCCGTGATCATCTCGCGAGGCATCAGATCCTGGCCGATGCTGAAATGCGCGAGCGAGCGCTGAGTTTGCGCGCCCCACAGCTTGTCCTCGGGCACCTCGACCACACCAAGGCTGTCGGTTTCTTTTCTCATGCTGCCCATTTCGCCGTCTCCGTCTCGTTGGATGCCGGCAGGTGCATCGCGCCTGCCTGTATCGGTTCATTGCATGGAAACCCGCGCTGTCGATTCTCATCCGCATCGGCACGCCGTTTCCCCTCTGGGGGGCGTGCTCCGGCAGGCTGGATATCTGTTCGGACGAGTCCGGGTACCCGCTATGCCGACGCTCGGCTTTTCAATTTGCAGCAAAATTTCGCGCCGAGTTGGGTAAATTGCGCGTTATCCGGCTGGCGAGAGCGTAGGGCGGCGAGGTTTGATGGCGCACGCGCCCGCCTCTTGCCAAAGGTGCGACCATCTCCTATGTACACATCTCATTTCGCAGCAAGAGCGACCCAGGCAACCCACATGCGGCAGTCACAGCGAGCATCATCGATGATGATGACGGGAGGGCTAATGCCCTCGTCCGCCGCTATTCTGCTTTGGGCCTGACCGAACCTCTCACCTGACATCGAGAAGCGCGGCCCCGGAGCGGAAGCGGCTCCGGGTGCCGAAACGAGCTCTCGCGGTGCCCCGAGTCGTGCAAACCAGCACGGGAGCTCGAGCACCACAGGTGTCCCATGTCCAAAGAGAAGTTCACTCGCCTCAAGCCCAACTGCAACGTGGGCACGATCGGGCACGTGGACCATGGCAAGACGACGCTGACGGCGGCGATGACGAAGGTCTCGGCCGATCACGGCTGGGGCGCGTTCGTCTCCTACCAGGACGTCGCCAAGGCGTCGGCCGCGCAAGGTACGCGTGACGACTCGAAGATCCTGACCATCGCGACGAGCCACGTCGAATATTCGACGGCGGCGCGCCACTACTCGCACGTCGACTGTCCGGGCCATGCCGATTATGTGAAGAACATGATCACGGGCGCGGCGCAGATGGACGGCGCGATCCTGGTCGTCTCGGCGCTCGACGGACCGATGCCGCAGACGCGCGAGCACATCCTGCTGGCGCGCCAGGTCGGCGTGCCGCGCATCGTGGTGTTCCTGAACAAGTGCGATGTCGCCGACGATCCGGAGCTCGTCGATCTCGTCGAGATCGAGGTGCGCGATCTCCTGTCGAAGTACCAGTTCGACGGCGACAACGCGCCGGTCGTGCGCGGCTCCGCGATCCAGGCGCTGCGCGGCGAGAGCGGTCCGCTGGCGGATCAGGCGATCCTGAAACTGTTCGAGGCGCTCGACACTTATGTCGAGCTGCCCGAGCGGCCGAAGGATCGGCCGTTCCTGATGCCGATCGAGGGCGTGCAGTCGATCTCCGGCCGCGGCACCGTGGTGACCGGGCTGGTCGAGCGCGGCACAGTCAGGCTCGGCGACGAGGTCGAGATCATCGGCCTCGGCGACACCCGCAAGTCCGTGGTGACCAGCATCGAGACCTACCGGAAGGTCCTCGACCAGGGGGAGGCCGGCGACAATGTCGGCTGCCTGCTGCGCGGGATCGACAAGGCGACGGTGCGGCGGGGCCAGGTGCTGTCGAAGCCCGGCGCGGCCAAGCCGCACAAGGCCTTCCGGGCGGAGGTGTACGTGCTGACGAAGGACGAGGGCGGGCGTCATACGCCTTTCTTCAAGAACTATCGTCCGCAGTTCTACTTCCGCACCGCCGACGTCACCGGCACCGTCGCCCTCGGCAGCGGCGTCGAGATGGTGATGCCGGGCGACAACGCCGAGCTCGTGATCGAGCTCAACGATGCGATCGCTCTGGAGGAGCGGTCGCGCTTCGCGATCCGTGAAGGCAACCGCACTGTCGGTGCGGGGATCGTGACCGAGATCGTGGAGTAACGGATGGGGGCCGGCGGTAGCCGGCCCCAGGCCGTTCCGTGGCGGAGGTCACGGACGCTTGAGGTTCATTTTCGTTTGGGTGCGGCGACGGATTCGCCGCGCTGTGGTAAGCGGTCGAATCGAACGGTCTGCCAACACGGGAAGCAACCTGCCGATGTTGCTGCGAAGCTCACGATGGTTCTGGCCGGCCGCAACGGCGTTCCTGCTTGCGTGCAGCCAGGCGCACGCGGGCGCGGACGCTGCAACAGATACGCCGCGGCCGGTCCATGTCCGCAAATGCGTCGACATGGATGGCCACGCCTTCGAGTGGCAATGGAGCAACGTGCCGTTCGCCAGCACCTGCTCGACCGAGGCGGTCGCCGACGCGCCCAGCGCGCCGGTCCTGGCCTGTTCGGCGAGCTGCTCCGGCCATTTCAACGCCTGCTTCGGGCCGGCGTTCGACCAGGCACGGATCGACACCTGCTTCGGTGAGTACGAGGCCTGCCTCGCGGGGTGCAGGAAGACGCCGTAAGCGACGCTTGGCCGTTCACGATGCGTGATGCATGATGTCGGGGGCTTCACGGGACGGCAGGGCCGGAGTGGACGTCATACGGAAGACGCTGTTCGAAAGCGGTAGCCTTCAAATCGGCCTCGTCGAGGTGCGCCCGCGCTCCGACGCCTGCGGCGATGTCGAGCAGCAGAGCACGAATGTGATGGTGCTGCCTGTCAGCGGCCTGTTCACGAAGCATGAAGCCCCGGGCCGCGCCATGACCGGCACGTCGAGCCACGCCGTTCTTGTCGCAGCGGACACGCCGTATCGCGTCAGCTTCCCCGGCGCGATCGGTGATCGCGCACTCACGCTGCGGTTCGGCGCCGATCTCGTGCCCGGATTGATGGATGGCGCCGATACTGCATCGCACGGCCTGCTTCCTCCCGACGCCATGATGCTGCGGAGCCTGCTCCTGACCAGGCTTGCGACGCGAAAGGCTGACGCCTTCGAGGCCGAAACGCTCGGCCTTGATCTCCTTGCGGCCTCGCTCCGGGCGACGGGACCAGGTGCGTCACGCTCTCGGCGCGCCACCGACGTCCGGCAGAGCCGCGCTCTGGAGCGCGTGAAGGAAGCGGTGGCGCTGGCACCTTCCGACAACTGGAATGTCGCAAGGCTTGCGAGAATCGCAAATCTCTCGTCCTTCCATTTGTGCCACGTGTTTCGGCAGATCACCGGCACCTCGCTCTATCGCTATGTCCTGCGCGAGCGGCTGTCATCCGCGCTCGCGGCGGTGCTTGACGGCGGTGACGATCTCACCTCCATCGCGCTGGAGGCCGGATTCGCAAGTCATAGTCACTTCACCGCGCATTTCCGCAAATTCTTCGGCTGCACGCCGGCGGTCCTGCGGCGCACTGCAACGGTGGCGGGTATCGCCGAATTCCGCAAGATCGTGACAGCGTCCGGGCGCCATCCTGCGTAACGTGCCTCCGCAACCGACGGAGGTTCCATGGACATCGCGACATTTCACGCCAGCAGGCGCTTCGCCAGCGTCGATTCCGGACGTATCGCCTATGTCGAGACCGGCGAGGGCCCGCCGGCGCTGTTCGTTCATGGCGTGCCGCTCAACGGCTATCACTGGCGTCATGTGATGGCGAAGGTGGGCGGCCGGCGGCGCTGCATCGCCATCGATCTGATGGGGCTCGGCTACACCGAGATCGCGCCGGGGCAGGACGTCTCGTTCCCGGCGCAGGCGCGGATGATCGCCGAGGTGCTCGATGCGCTCGGCATCGAGACCGTCGATCTCGTCGGCAACGACAGCGGCGGCGCCATCGCCCAGATTTTCGCTGCAACCCATCCGGATCGGCTCCGCTCGCTGGTGCTGACCAATTGCGACGTGCATGACGGCTGGCCGCCGCCGCAGGTGCTGCCGGTGATCGAGCGCGCGCGGCAGGGAACGCTGGCGCCGGCCTTCCGGTCGCTGCTCGATCATCCCGAGCTGGCGCGCGAGCGCCATGCCAAGGGCGAGTCGGTGCCGCTGTTCCGCAGCTACGCCGATCCGCAGGTCCTGACCGACGACGTCATCCGCCTCTATCTGGCGCCGCTGCTGTCGTCGCAGGAGCGGATCGACGCCTTCCAGCGCTATTGGCTCGCCTTCGATCATCGCCAGACCGTCGCCATCCACGGCGCGCTCCGGCGCCTCGACGTGCCGACGCTCATCGTCTGGGGCCTCGCCGACATCTTCTTCGACAGGAAGTGGGCGCATTGGCTGAAGGACACGATCCCCGGCGCCCGGCGCGTGATCGAAATTCCCGACGGCCGGCTGTTCTTTCCCGAGGATCGCCCCGAGGCGCTCGTGGAGCCAATGCTCGCGTTCTGGGACGAGGCGGGAAGGCGCGTGCCGCGATAGCCGGCTCTAAAAGAGGCTTGACTTATATCAATATGTTGATAACAATCAAGCCATGAATAAAATAGCGCTCGTAACGGGCGCCACGCGGAATCTCGGCTTCTCGCTGGCGCAAGGTCTCGCCCGCCGGCTCGATCCGGCTGATGTCGTCTACCTGACGGGACGCGATCCCGGCCGCATCGCGCAATCCCTGCAGAAACTGACCGGCTCGGTGGCGCAGGTGCGTGGCGAGCTGCTGGACGTTTCGAGACGCGACGCGGTCGAACGCTTCGCCGGGCAGCTCCTCGACCGCCATGGCGGCGTCGACATCGTGTTTTCCAATCACTACACCCGGGTTCAGCCCGAGGATGATCCGGCCGAGATCATCGATGATTATGTCGCCGCCAACAATCTCGGCACCACCAACGTGCTGCGCAGCCTGTCGCCGCTGCTGCGCGACGGCGGCAGGCTCCTGGTGGTGGCAAGCCGCGCCGGCAGCCTGCGCGCGCTGGCGCCGGCGCTGCATCCGCGCTTTCAGAACCTGCGATCGCTCGACGACGTCGACCGTGCCGTCGCGACCTGGCGGGATGCGGTCCGCACCGGGCGCGCGCCCGGCCAGGCGTGGCCGGCCTGGATCAACATCCCCTCCAAGATCGGGCAGGTCGCGGCGGTGCGGGTGCTGGCGGGCCAGCGCCGCGCCGAGGACCTGTCGCGCGGCATCCTGATCGCGTCGATCTCGCCGGGCCTGATCGATACCGGGGCCTCCCGCGCCTGGCTCGATCTGGCCGGCGCGCCGCAGCCCGACGAGGTGGCGGGGCCCCTGATCGATTTCGCGTTGCGGCCCGAGATCGACGAGCAGCTTTACGGCGAACTCGTTCATGTCGGACGCGAGGAGCCGGGTCCGTTCGGCACCGTGATCCGCAATGGCGCCATCGTGCCGTGGCAGTAAGGCCCTCTCGTCCATCGCAATCGCGCCGGACGGCGGCGCGCAAAGCACCGGGCGAGGAGCCGCGGCTCGGCATGCTGGTGAAGCGGGCCGAGCAGGCCATGCTTCGCGCCAAGAGCGCGGCGCTGAAACTCGTCGGCCTGACGCCGGCGCAATATGTCGCGCTGCACGAGCTCGATTGTCAGCCCGGCATCACCGCCGCGACCCTGGCACGCGCCTGTCTCGTGACGCCGCAGGCGATGATGATCCTGCTGAAGTCGATGGAGCAGCAGGGATTGATCTCGCGGTCCTTGCACCCACGGCATGCCAACGTGCTCGAGCTGCACATGAGCGAGGTCGGCCGTGAAGCGCTGCACAGCGCGCGTCAGCGTGTCGAGCCGATCGAGGAGCGGGTCTTCGGCGCGTTCTCGCCGAAAGAGATTGCCGCGTTCCGCGACTTTCTCTCGCGCTTCATCGAGGCCTTCGAGAAGGAATAGAGGTCCGCCTCCATTCACCCCGCATTCGCCTTCAGGCCGGCCGCCTCGATGCCGGCGACGGCGCAGATCTCGTCATTGTCGGAGGTGTCGCCGGAGACGCCGACCGCGCCGAGCAGTTTCGTGCCGTCCTGGATCAGCACGCCGCCGGGCACGGGCACGAGCCGGCCTTGCGCCAGCGTGTTCACGGCATCGACGAAATAGGCCTGTTCCTGGGCACGCTGGAACAGCGCGCGGGAGCCCATGCCCATCGCGAGCGCGCCCCAGGCCTTGCCA
>NZ_JAFAVV010000252.1 GCF_019242285.1 Bradyrhizobium sp. | reverse complement strand
ATCGAGATCGAGCATGACGAACACCGGGGTCTGAAGCCGGTCGGCGAGATCGAAGGACACCGCGCCGAAGTCGAAGGCTTCGGCCGGGTCTTCGGGGAACAGCAGCACGTGTTTGGTGTCGCCGTGCGAGGCATAGGCGCACGATGTGATGTCGCACTGCTGCGTGCGTGTGGGCATGCCGGTTGAGGGGCCGGCGCGCTGCACGTTGAAAATGACCGCGGGGATTTCCGCGAAATAGGCGAGCCCGATGAACTCCTGCATCAGCGAAATGCCGGGGCCGGAGGTCGCCGTAAAAGCGCGCGCGCCGTTCCATCCTGCGCCGATCACCATGCCGATCGAGGCGAGTTCGTCCTCGGCCTGCACGATGGCGTATTTGGCCTGCTGGGTTTTCGGATCGACGCGCAGCTTGGCGCAATGCTTGGTGAAGGCGTCGGCCAGCGACGACGATGGCGTGATCGGATACCAGGCGCACACCGATGCGCCGCCATAGACCGCGCCGAGCGCGGCCGCCGAATTGCCCTCGACGAAGATCCGGTCGCCGACCTTGTCGCAGGCTTTCAGCTTGATGCCGAGCGGGCAGGAGAGATTGAGCGTCGCGTAGTCGCGGCCGATATGCAGCGCCTTGAGGTTCGGCTCGATCAGCTTCTCTTTGCCTTTGTATTGCTCGCCGATCAGCTTCTCGACCGCCTTCACATCCATGTCGAGCAGCGCGGTCAGCGCGCCGACATAGATGATGTTCTTGAACAGCTGACGCTGGCGCGGATCGGTATATTCCCGGTTGCAGATCGCGGTCAGCGGAATGCCGATCACCGTGATGTCCGGACGGAATTTCGACGCCGGCAAGGCCTTGGTCGAGTCGTAGAGCAGGTAGCCGCCGGGTTCGATGCCGGCGATGTCCTTGTCGAAGGTCTGCGGGTTCATCGCGACCATCAAGTCGGTGCCGCCGCGCGCGCCGAGATGGCCCGCTTCCGAGACGCGGACCTCGTACCAAGTCGGCAGGCCCTGAATATTCGACGGGAAGATGTTGCGCGGCGCGCAGGGGATGCCCATGCGCAGGATCGCGCGCGCGAACATCTCGTTGGCGCTCGCCGAGCCCGAGCCGTTGACGTTCGCGAAGCGAACGACGAAATCGTTTACGCTGCTGATCGGCGTGTTGGCCGGCATGACGAACCCGCGTGAGTCATATCGAGGAAGAATTTCTGCATGTCCCAGGCCCCGGTCGGGCAGCGCTCCGCGCACAGCCCGCAGTGCAGGCAAACGTCCTCATCCTTGACCATGACGCGGCCGGTCTTGAGGCTGTCCTGCACGTAGAGATCCTGGGTCAGATTGACCGCCGGCGCGGTGAGCCGCTTACGTAAATCGGCTTCTTCGCCATTGGCGGTGAAGGTGATGCAATCCATCGGGCAGATGTCGACGCAGGCGTCGCACTCGATGCACAGCTTGGCCGCGAACACCGTCTCGACGTCGCAGTTGAGGCAGCGTCCGGCCTCGGCGTAAGCGAGCTGCTCATCAAAGCCGAGCTCGACTTCTGCCTTGATGTCCTTGAGCGCAATGACTTTGTCGCGCAGCGGCACCTTATAGCGCTCGTCGAGCATCACCTCATTTTTGTACGACCACTCGTGGATGCCCATCTTCTGGCTCATCATCTCGACAGCCGGCAGGGGGCGGTCGGCGATATCCTCGCCATTGAGTATCTTGTCGATCGACACCGCGGCTTCATGGCCGTGCGCGACCGCCCAGATGATGTTTTTGGGCCCGAACGCCGCATCGCCGCCGAAAAACACTTTCGGATTGGTCGAAGCCATCGTCTTCGGATCGACCTTGGGCATGTGCCACTGGTCGAAATCGATACCGCAATCCTTCTCGATCCACGGGAAGGCGTTCTCCTGGCCGACTGCGACCAGCACGTCGTCGCAGGGGAAGAGGAGATTCGGTTCGCCGGATAGCACCAGCTTGCGGCGGCCTTTCTCGTCTTTCTCGGCGCGCACTTTCTCGAACACCACGCCGGTCAATCTGCCATTGTCGTGCTTGAATTCCTTGGGCACGAGATAATTGTGGATCGGGATGCCCTCGTGCATCGCGTCTTCCTTTTCCCAAGGCGACGCCTTCATTTCCTCGAAGCCCGAGCGCACCACGACCTGCACGTCCTCGCCGCCAAGACGGCGCGCCGAGCGGCAGCAGTCCATCGCGGTATTGCCGCCGCCGAGCACGACCACGCGGCGGCCGATCTTCGAGATATGGCCGAACGAAACTGACGACAGCCAGTCGATGCCGATATGGATATTGGCCGCGGCCTCCTTGCGGCCGGGAATATCGAGATCGCGGCCGCGCGGTGCACCGGAGCCGACAAAGATGGCGTCGTAATTCTGCCCCAGCAACGCCTTCATGGAGTCGATGCTTTTGCCAATGCTGCAGCGGCCACCGAGATTG
>NZ_JAFAVV010000206.1 GCF_019242285.1 Bradyrhizobium sp. | reverse complement strand
GAAGCCGTGGGCGTTCAAGGTGCTGAAGGAGAGTGCGGAGGAGGTGACGGTCGCGATGTCGCTGACCGACGATTTTGCCTTTCCGGCTCCGCCGCCGAAATTCAGGAAGGGATCGACGGGCATCGAGGCCGCTTATGTCGTGACGCTGAAGGCCGGCCGCGCCGCGCTCGATGCGCGCGTCGTGCTGAAGAACCCGGGCGATCGCACCATCGACTACGAATACTGGACCTGCACGACCCTGGCGCCGGGGTCCGAGCCGGACCATCCGCGCGGCACCGCCGGCGCCGAGATCATCGCGCCGGTCGCGGCCTACACCACGCCGGCCTGGTCGGCCAACATCGCGGAGGGTGATGCAAGCGCGGCCCCCGGCCGGCGCCGTTTCGACCGGCTGCGCTTCTTCAGGAACTGGCCCTCGATGGGCATCGCCTATGCGGCGCCCGACATGCAGGGCGGTAACTTCTGGGGCGTGATCAATCACGACAACGGCGAGGGCATCTTCCGCATCGCCAACAACGACATCACGCGCGGGCTGAAGATGTGGACCTGGGGCTTCCCGACCTTCACCGAGGCCGGCGATCCCCGGAGGACTCCGATCGAGGCGCAGCCCTATGTCGAATTGTGGGCCGGCGTCTCGGACCAGTTCTTCCACGCCGCCAGCTTTCCCGCGCATGGCGAAGTCTCGGTCATGGAGACCTATGGCCCGAGCGTCGGCCTGCGCAACGTGACGGCCGCGAACGAGAACGTGCTGGTCGACCTCGCCGCCGCGGCGGGAGGCGTTGATCTTGAATTCTTCAGCTTCGCGCCGGCCGAGCCGCTGCACGTGACCTTGAAGCGCGGCGAGGTGGTGCTGTTCGACGACACCGTGGTCGCCGATCCCGGGAATGGCAACCGGGTCTCGGTCGCAGCTCCTGCCGGCGCCGGCTCCGATCGCATCCGTCTCGCGATCACGGCCGCCGATGGCCGGACCGTGATCGCGGCGGAGACGGCGATGAAATGAGCTGTTGGCGGTCGCTGGCGATGGCTGGCAGGGCCGGCCGCACCAGGATAATTCTTGGCCGATGACGTCGTCGAAAACCATCCGGATCGCGGCCGCGATCCTCGACCGCGCCGACGGCATGACACTGCTGGTGCGCAAGCGCGGCACCACGGCCTTCATGCAGCCGGGCGGCAAGATCGAGCCGGGCGAGCATCCGGCGCTGGCGCTGTGCCGCGAGCTCAATGAGGAGCTCGGCCTGTCGATCGATCCCGCGGCGCCAAGCTATCTCGGCCGCTACGCGGCGCCGGCCGCCAACGAGATCGGCGCAATCGTGGAGGCGGAGATCTTCCGCGTCGAGATCGCAGCCGAAGTCGAGCCCGCGGCCGAGATCGAGGAGATCGTCTGGGTCGATCCGCACCTGCCGCTCGCCCTGATGCTCGCGCCGCTGACCCGCGATCACGTGCTGCCGCTGCTGTGGGGAGGGCGGCGCGCTAACTAACGGCTTTGGCGTCGGGCGCCGGTGCCGCCGGCCTCGGCCCTGCGGTGATAGTGCCGATGCGCCTTGGCGCGATTGCCGCAATCGCCCATCGAGCACCAGCGCCGGTTCTGCAGCCGGCTTTCATCGATGAACAGCCAGCCGCAGCCGCGCTCGTCCTGGCATTGCTTGAGCCGGGCAGCGCGCGGGCTCATCAGGAGGCAGGCCGCCGACCAGGCGATCGGCTGCAGCAAGGCGTCCGCATCGCGGACCGAGGCGACCTGCAACCGGTCGAATCTCGCGTTCGAAGCCGCCAATGCGAGGCCGCCGGTCTTCATGGCGAGATGATCCTCGATCGCCTTCAGTGCCGTCGCAGGCGGTTTGCGGCGGCGGATGCGCGCGAGGAGAAGCTGGTAGATCGCCTCGCGCAGGCGCCTCGCCCTGGTCAGGAACCGGCTCGCCTTCCGTGGGCTTCGTGCGAATTGATCCTTGAAGTCGTCGAGCGTTCGATGGTCGCAAAACCGCGCAGCGGCGAGCCACGCCAGCAGGGTTTCGGCGGAAGGCAGCCGCTCCTCGGAAGGTTGCCGCAGGCGCCACGCGACCGTGTTGACGAATCTGATGGCGGGGTCCTCGCGGTCGAACGACTGCGGGGAACCATGGCTGAATCGCATGGCCATTTCTCGCGAGAAACCAGGAACGGTCTAACCCCATAAAGGGTTAGATATTGATCCGGTCAGACGCAACCCTTCAACCGCAAACCGTGGAGGCGTTCCATGCCGAGAAGCCTTGCCATCACAGCGGCGTTCGCCGCCATCTACGTGCTGTGGGGATCGACCTATTTCGCGATCGCGACCGGTCTCGAATCGTTTCCGCCGCTGATGCTGATGGCGCTGCGGTCGCTGTGCGGCGGAATCCTGCTGCTGGCGTTCGACGTCAGAGGATTACGGGCGCTCGCGGCCCGCGACTGGCGGCTCGCCGGCCTGTGTGGCGTCCTGTTCTTCGTCGGCTGCCATGGCGTGCTGGCAATGGCGCAGACGAGGGTCGCATCCGGCATCGCGGCCATCATGCTCGCCACGATCCCGTTCTGGACCACGCTGATCGACTATGTCCTTCCCGATCGGCGCCGCCCGTCGCTGCTGGTTCTGGCGGCGCTCATCCCGGGATTTTGCGGCGTCGGCGCCATCGGCTGGCTGAACGGTGGCGCGGCGGGGATGCTGCCGCTCGTCTATCTCCTGGCGGCGGCGCTGTCGTGGTCGGTCGCGACGGTCATCGCGCGCCGCACTGGCCACGGCGGCTCGTCGCTCGCGCTCGCGGGCCTGCAACTGACGTTCGGCGGGCTCGTGCTGTCAGGGCTCAGCCTTGCGGCGGGCGAGGCCGGCGGCTTTGTTGCCGCCAGCGTGTCGGCGCGGGCGCTGGCCGCGGTTGCCTGGCTCGTGCTCGCGGGCTCGGTCGTCGGCTTTGCCGCCTATCATTGGCTGCTCGCCAATGTCTCGACCTCGCTGGTGGCGACCTACACCTTCGTCAATCCCGTCATTGCCGTGCTGCTCGGCGCCGTGTTCCTCGGCGAGCGGCCGACGCCGCTGATGCTGGTCGGCGGCGGGCTGATCCTCGCCTCCGTGCTCGGCGTCTGGATCATCGAGCGGCGCCCGCAACGGCGTGATTCGGAAGAGGAGCGGCGGCTACATCCGCACCAGCACGACGCCGAGGATCAGGAACGCTGCGCCCAGCAGGCGCACCGGGCTCGCCGGCTGCACGGGAATTCCGAGCAGGCCGAAATGGTCGAAGGCGAGCGAGGCCAGCATCTGGCCGGTGACGAGCAGGGCGAAGAAGGTCGCAGCCCCGAGCCACGGGATCAGCAGAATGGCCAAGGCGATGAAGACCGCGCCGAACAGGCCGCCGCTCCAGCCCCACCAGGGGATGTGCGCCTGCACGCTGGCCGAGGGAATCGGGTCACCCAGCGCGAGCGCCAGCACCGCCATGCAGACGACGCCGACGAGATAGCTGACGAATCCCGACCATGCCGCCGACCCCAGCGCCGCGCGCAGGTTGGTGTTCAGCGCCTGCTGCACCACCAGGCTGATCCCGGCGGAGACGGCGAGCAGGATGGGAAAAGCGAGCTTGAGCATGGCGGGTCCTTGGAAAATGGATGGTGACGGAATGCGCTCGAACCATCCCCGGTGCAAGACCGTCGGTGCAGGGCAATTGCTTAGGGCTCGATCAGCCCCCCCGGGCAGTGCGCTCCCGTCCCTGAAAGGACCTCTTGGGGGAGGGTAGGGGAGCGAGGTAGCCGCGAGCACGCCTTTTCGTTTGGCCTCGTCAACCTGACGAGAACTCATGCCCCGCAACCAGTATCAACCGGTCGCAGGCGACGCGGGACAGCCCGGACCAGATCATGGCGCAGATCGAGGGTAGGTCGGACGCGGATGAGGTGAAAGCCGCGCCGGTGCGAAAGGCACGGCGTGACGCATCATAGGTACGGCCACATATATCGTCGCTGCTGATGGCCGAACGGCGCGATAGCAACTGAGCATGTGGAGAGTTGGGGGCGGCGCCCCTGATGCGAAGTCGTGACGTCTCTTGCATCACGGGAAATGACGACTGCGCCTAGTTGGCAGATCGGCGTGCTGGCCGTTAAGACTGAGTCGGTCACGAGCGAGATCAAGCAGATTTTTCGTATCCCGCTTCATTAGCGTGGCAAATTTGCTTGGATTCCGACGGCGCCCATATTGAAAGTTGTCCAACGACTCCAACCGCTTCCTCCCCGCGGGTCCTCTCCGCCCAAAATCCCCTCTTGCTATTTTTCCGAAATTGTGCCATATATCCCCCGTCCCGCCTTCATCAGAGGGGCGCTTCGCGGTCGTCACGGACGTGGGAGGCGGGATGCGATGGACGTGGCCGTGCTGCGAGACGAGCGGCATGAC
>NZ_JAFAVV010000623.1 GCF_019242285.1 Bradyrhizobium sp. | reverse complement strand
CCGGGAGAGCGCGTTATAGGCGTTAACACCATCGCGCAGGGAGGGCCGGGTATTCTCGGCTGAACCTGTGGTTCCTACCCCGTGCTTATTTGCTGCACGGGGGCCATGGGTATCAGTCGATACCCGGCCTTCCCTGCGCCCTCTGTTCTCGAGAGGGTCTCAATGATGCAGATAACTCGGGCATTCCATGCCGCGAGAACGCAAGCGCATGTCGAGGTCCGTCGAATGGGCAAAGCGAAGCGTGCCTACCGACGGGCAACCCAATTCGCTCAAAGTTGGTGGGCACGGCGCTGTCACCGCCTCCCACCCGACGAACCTCTTCGCTCGCTGGGCATGACGCCGCGTCCGCGATGACGGCCTGAGCCACGGCAAAAAGTCAGATTGTATGACTAGAAATGCTGTTGAAGGTGTGAAACGTTACAGCCGGTCGCCGCGCGAGCGGAGCCTCCGCGGTCCACTCGGCATCTCATCGACGTGATGATCCAGCGATTGATCCCCACCACCATCCCTGATTTTGTCGGCAATTGGTCGCGCTGGGGTACCGGGATTGCAACTGCCGCCCCATGGCGTATCGCAGCGGTGCCGCAGCGCTGCGTTCGCGCCGATCGGCAGGAGGGGGCCGGGCCATGAGCTCCCGCCTGGTCGTGATCCCCACGCGCCGCGCGCATTCCAACCACGAGCAGGTCGCCCGCAGTATCGGTATCGACATCATCGCCGGCCGCTATGCCGAGGGCACCCGGCTGCCGGGCGACACCGAATTGACGGCGATGTTCGGCGTATCGCGTCCCGTCCTGCGCGAGAGCGTCAAGACGCTGGTGGCGAAGGGACTGCTGACCACCAAGGCGCGGGTCGGGACCGTCGTGCGTCGACGCGAGACCTGGAACATGTTCGATGCCGACGTGTTGGCCTGGCATCTCGACGTCGGCATCGATCGACGCTTTCTCTCCGATCTCGCGGAGATCCGCCTGGCGGTCGAGCCGCATGCGGCGGCGCTGGCGGCGAAGCGGCGGACCGAAGCCGACATCGCGGAGCTGCGCCGCTGCGTCGGGATGATGCGGCAGGCGCCATCCGACTCCGATGCCTTCACCAATGGCGACCTCGCACTTCATATTGCCGTGGCGAATGCGTCGGGCAACCCATTCATGCGCGCGGCCGACCGTGTCATCGAGGCCGCGCTGCGGGCCTCGTTCATGCTGAGCGCGCCGGTCGACCCGATCGATCGCGAGCGGGTGCTGACATGGCACGAGCGTATCGTCGAGGCGATCGCCGAAGGCGATGCGGCGGCCGCCGCCGCGGCGATGACCGAGGTGATTCACAACGGCCTGCGCCGCCATGAGGGTGGTGTCGCCGATCGGCTGCAAAGAGACGCTGCGCCGGGGCAGGTCGCGCGCTAGGAGGGACGCATGAGTGAGCTTCGGATCGCCATCGCGGGCTTCGGCAAGATCGCGCGCACCCGGCACGTGCCGGCGATATCAGCCGTGCCCGGCGCCGAGCTGGTCGCGATCGCCGATCCCGTGCCGGCGGCGGCCGATGTGCCGCAATTTCCGAGCCTCGAAACGCTGCTGCGCGAAGGGCCCGAGATCGATGCGGTGGCGCTGTGCACGCCGCCGCAGGCGCGGTCCGCGCAGGCGAAGATCGCGCTCGACGCGGGCAAGCACGTGCTGCTGGAGAAACCGCCCGGCGCCACCGCAAGCGAGATCGCGCCTCTGCTCGCGGCCGCACGGGAAAAGGGGCGGACCCTGTTCGCGACCTGGCATTCGCGCTTTGCGCCGGCGGTCGAGCCGATGCGGCGGCTGCTCGCCGAGCGCAGGATCGAGGCCGTGACCATCACCTGGAAGGAGGACGTGCGGGTCTGGCATCCCGGGCAGGCCTGGATCTTCGAGGCCGGCGGTTTCGGGGTCTACGACCCCGGCATCAACGCGCTGTCGATCCTGACCCGCATCCTGCCGCAGCCCTTGTTCGTGACGCGTGCCGAGCACGACGTGCCCGGCAACCGCGAGGCACCCATCGCGGCCGAGCTCTGGCTTGCCGACGCCGCACGCCTGCCGATCCGCGCCTCCTTCGACTTCCGGCAGACCGGGCCGCAGACCTGGGACATCCGCGTCGATACCGACCGGGGTGCCGTGCTGCTGTCTTCGGGCGGAGCGCGGCTGATCGACGGCGACAGGATGCTGATCGACAGCGAGAAGCAGGAATATCCGCAGCTTTATCGCCGCTTCATCGAGCTGGCCGCGCAGAACGCGTGCGACGTCGATCTTGCGCCCTTGCAGCTGGTTGCCGACGCGTTCCTGCTGAGCCGGCGGCGCAGCGTCGAAGCTTTCGAGGATCATTCATGATGGCCGAGATCGATCGCGCGGCTTTCGGCCGCATGCCCGACGGCAGCACCGTCGAGCGCTTCCTGCTGCGTGGCGCCGAAGGCTTCGAGGCTGCCATCATCCCCTATGGCGCGGCGGTGCAGGCGCTGAAAGTGCCCGATCGCAATGGCGGCAGCGACGATGTCGTGCTCGGTCATGACGATTTCGAGGGCTACCTGAAGCAACGACGCTATTTCGGCGCGACGGTGGGGCGCTACGCCAATCGCATCGCGGGCGCCCGCTTCAGCCTCGACGGACAGGTGTTCTCGCTCGATGCCAACAACGGCGCCAACATGCTCCATGGCGGCAACGACGGCTTCGACCGCAAGCTCTGGCGCGTGGCCGAGGTGACCGGGCAGCCGGAGCCGAAGCTGGTGCTGGCCTTGACCAGCGCCGATGGCGAAGGCGGCTTTCCCGGCCGGCTCGAGGTGCGCGCGATCTATCGCCTGAGCGGGCCGACCGAGCTGTCGGTGACCTTCGAGGCGACCACCGACTGCCCGACCGTGGTCAACCTGACCAACCACAGCTTCTTCAATCTCGACGGCGCGTTGTCGGGCTTCGATGTTCTCGATCATCGCCTGATGATCGCGGCCGATCATTTCGTCGCCATCGACGATGGCGCCATACCGCTGCCGCGCCCGCCGCATCCGGTCGCCGGCACGCCGTTCGACTTCCGGCAGAGCGAGGCGGTCGGCGCGCGAATCCGGGCCGATCATGGTCAGCTCCGCAACGGACGCGGCTATGATCATAATTTCTGTCTCGCGCCCGGCGGCAGCGTGCGTCTCGCGGCCCGGCTGGAATCGCCGAGGAGCGGCCGCGTGCTCGAGCTTCTCACCGACCAGCCCGGGCTGCAGTTCTATTCCGGCAATTATCTCGACGGCGCCATCGCCGGCAAGGGCGGCCGGCTCTACCGGCAGTCGGATGCACTGTGTCTCGAGCCGCAGGTATGGCCGGACACGCCGAACCGGCCGGACTTTCCGTCGGCCCGGCTCGACCCCGGCAAGCTCTATTCGCGCAGCATCGTGTACCGCTTTCTGACCGCACGGACGCCATGACCATCGAATCAATGACCAGCGAGCTCATCGAGGACGTGCCGGTTTCGATACTGTCGGCCGAGCGCTGTCACCTCGGCGAAGGCCCGACATATGATGTCTTGAGCGACACCGCCTGGTGGTTCGATATCCTGGAGGGCCGCCTGTTCGAGCACCGTTTTGCCGACGGCGAGACGATCGTGCACCCGCTCGGTCGGATGGCGAGCGCGCTGGCGCGGATCGATGCCACCCTGCAGCTCGTGGTCGCCGAGGATGGTCTCCATATTCGCGACCTCGCCGATGGCCGCATGTTCCTGTTCAAGCCGCTGGAAGCGGACAATCCGGTCACCCGTTCCAACGACGCGCGGGTGCATCCTTGCGGCACGTTCTGGGTCGGTACCATGGGGCGCGGCGCGGAGCCGAAGGCAGGCGCGATCTATGCGCTGCATCGCGGCTGCCTGTCGCGGCTGTTTCCCGAGATCACGATTCCCAATGCGATCTGCTTTGCGCCGGACGGGACGGTCGGCTATTTCGCCGACACGGCGGAGAACGTGATGTATCGCGTGCCGCTGGATGCGGCGAGCGGCCTGCCGGTGGGCGATCCGGTGCCGTTCATTCATCATCACGGTGTCGGCGGGCTCGATGGCGCGGTGGTCGATGCCGACGGCCTCATCTGGAACGCCCGCTGGGGCGGCGGCCGTATCGATATCTACGCTCCCAGAGGCACATTGCTGCGCAGCCTGCGCGTGCCCGTCCGGCAATCGAGCTGTCCCGCTTTCGTCGGCCGCGATTTTTCCAGGCTGCTGGTGACGTCGGCCTGGCAGGGCATGGACGAAGCCGCCCGGGCCGCTGATCCCGGCCACGGCCGGACTTTCGTGCTCGATGTCGCCGCGCACGGCCGCGGCGAGCCGGACGTGAAGCTGAATTGAGGGGGCGTGTTTGGACGGATGGTGCTGCAACGGGCTCGGCTCACCTCTCCCCGCAAGCGGCAGGACAATCGCATATGAAAAGAGCAGCGCGGTTGGGCTCACCCTCCCCTCCACGGAGGGTGACGCACCGGTCGTGCCGATGGTTCGAGCTCATATGCGATCGATTTCACGTCACCGGCGCCGGGTTGAACAGCGCGAGGTCGTTATGGATGCCCCAGCGATCCGACCACGGTTTTGTCCGGCCGCTGGCGACATCGAGGATCAAACGGAACAATTCCCAGCCGGCCTCCTCGATCGTCATCTCGCCGGTCGCGATCCGTCCGGCGTCGAAGTCGATCAGGTCGTGCCAGCGGCGCGCCAATTCGCTGCGGGTGGCGACCTTGATCACCGGCGCCGCCGCGAGCCCGTAGGGCGTGCCGCGGCCGGTGGTGAAGACCTGCAGGGTCATGCCGGAAGCGAGCTGCAGCGTGCCGCAGATGAAGTCGCTCGCCGGCGTCGCGGCGAACAGGAGGCCCTTGGTCCGTGCCTTCTCGCCGGGCGCGAGCACGCCGGCGATCGGGCTGGAGCCGGATTTCACGATCGAGCCGAGCGACTTCTCGACGATGTTGGCGAGCCCGCCCTTCTTGTTGCCCGGCGTGGTGTTGGCGCTGCGGTCGGCGCCGCCACGGGCGAGATAGGCGTCATACCATTCCATCTCGCGCACCAGCGCGCGGCCGATCTCCGCCGTCGCGGCGCGGCGGGTGAGGAGCTGGATGGCGTCGCGCACTTCCGTGACCTCGGAGAACATCACGGTGGCGCCGGCGCGCACCAGGAGGTCGGCGGCAAAGCCGAGCGCCGGATTGGCGGTGACGCCGGAGAAGGCGTCGCTGCCGCCGCATTGCAGGCCGATCACGAGATCGGCGGCCGGGCAGGTCTCGCGGCGGCGCCGGTCGAGCACCTTCAGCCGCGCATCGGCCATGGTCAGGATCGTGTCGACGATGGCGCCAAATCCTTCCAGCGCCTGATCCTGCATCCGCACGACGGCGTCGGAAAGGCCTTCCGGCAGCAGGCGCTCGGGCACCAGCTTCTCGCAGCCGAGCCCGACCACCATCACTTCGCCGCCGAAATTCGGGTTGAGCGCGAGGTTCTGCAAGGTGCGAATCGGCACCACGGCGTCGGGCGCATTGATGGCGACCCCGCAGCCATAGGTGTGGGTGAGCCCGACCACGTCATCGACATTCGGATAGTGCGGCAAGAGCTCGGCGCGGATGCGCTTGATGGCGTGATCGAGCGTGCCGGCGACGCATTGCACGGATGTGCTGATGCCGAGAATGTTCCTGGTGCCGACCGAGCCGTCGGCATTGCGAAAGCCCTCGAATGTAAAACCCTCGAGCGGCGGCTGCACCGCGGGCACCGCGGTCGATATCTCCAATCCGTCGAGCGGCGGCGCCTCCGGCATGACGATGCGGGCCTCGTCGACCCAGTCGCCGGCCTGCAAGGGCATGGCCGCAGTGCCGATGACTTCGCCATAGCGAATGATCGGCTCGCCCTCGGCGATGTCCGTGAGCGCGGTCTTGTGTCCCTGCGGGACGAAGGCGCGCAGTTCGAGGCCGCAAGGAAAGCGCGATCCCTTCGGCAGGCCGAAATCGTTGACCACGATCGCGACATTGTCGCGCGCGTTGAGCCTGATGTAGCGCGGGCTGTCGGTGATCGCGTCCATCTTTCCCATCTGGATTTCCATCCGAGGCGTGTGCCGGTGCAGCCAGTATACGCGGTCATGCCGGCCGGACAAAACCTGCAGGCGGCATTGCCCGCCAGCGCCCTGGAATGGTCTCTGAGATGGCAACGAGGCGGACGAAGGCCGCTGTTGCGCCGCGCGTCCGTGTGTTTAGATAGGCCGAGAACGAGGGCCCGCCATGACCGCACGTGAACGCAATCTTTCCGCACCGATCGATCCGGTGAAGCTCGACCGTCTGGCCGAGGTCGCCATCAAGGTCGGGCTGCAGTTGCGCGAGGGACAGGATCTGTTGCTGACGGCGCCCGCCGCGGCGCTGCCGCTGGTGCGGCGGATCGCCGAGCACGCCTACAAGGCCGGCGCGGGCCTGGTCACGCCGATCCTGTCCGATGAGCAGGTGACGCTGGCGCGCTACCGATTCGGGCGCGCCGCGGGTTTCGACCGCGCCGCTTCCTGGCTCTATCAGGGCATGGCGAAGGCGTTCTCGGAGAACACCGCACGGCTCGCCATCGTCGGCGACAATCCGATGCTGCTGTCGGGCGAGGACCCGGTGAAGGTGGCGCGCGCCAGCAAGGCCAACTCGATCGCCTACCAGCCGGCGCTGGAGAAGATCGTCAATTTTGATACCAACTGGAACATCATCTCGTATCCGAGCCCGTCCTGGGCCAGGCAGGTTTTCCCCGACGATGCCGAGGACGTCGCGGTCGCGAAGCTCGCGGATGCGATCTTTTCAGCCTCGCGCGTCGACAACGACGATCCGATTGGCGCATGGAACGGGCACAATGCGCGGCTGCGCGAACGGACCAAATGGTTGAACGGACAGCATTTCAGCGCGCTGCACTATGTCGCGCCGGGCACCGATCTGGTGATCGGGCTCGCCGACGGGCATGAATGGGAGGGCGGCGCCTCGACCGCCAAGAACGGCATCACCTGCAATGCCAACATCCCGACCGAGGAGGTCTTCACCACGCCGCACTGCCGGCGCGTCAGCGGTCACGTCATCAGCTCGAAGCCGCTGTCCTACCAGGGCACGCTGATCGACGACATCGCGGTGCGGTTCGAGGAGGGGCGCATCGTCGAGGCGCGGGCGTCGCGCGGCGAGGAGGTGCTCAACAAGGTGCTCGACACCGACGAGGGCGCGCGCCGGCTCGGCGAGGTGGCGCTGGTGCCGCATTCCTCGCCGATCTCGCAGAGCGGGCTGTTGTTCTTCAACACGCTGTTCGACGAGAACGCCGCCTCGCACATCGCGCTCGGCCAGTGCTATTCGAAATGCTTCATCGACGGCACCAAGCTGACGCCGCAGCAGATCGTGGCCCAGGGCGGCAACCAGAGCCTCATTCACATCGACTGGATGATCGGCTCGGGAGACACCGACATCGACGGCATTCACGCCGACGGCCGTCGCGTGCCGGTGTTCCGCGGCGGCGAGTGGGCATAGCGCATGAGCCGGAAAAACTGCGCAGCGGTTTTCCGGGAAGATCATGCGCCGAGAAACGCTTAAAGAGACGCTCAGGGCTCGACGGTGATGGTGATCTTCTCGGACATCACCGGCGGCTTGTGCGGGATGTGGGTCCAGTCGCCGAGCACGAGCTGCAGCGTGTGCTTGCCGGGCGCAAGCGGCACCGAGCCCTCGGTCTGGCCCTTGCCGAAATGCATGTGATGCTCGTCCATCGGGATCGTGTTGTTCAGGGCGTCGCCTTCGGGGGCGTCGGTGTCGATGAACAGGTGGTGGTGGCCGGTATCGGCGGTCTCGACGCCGGCAGGCGCGATCCCCATGCCGGAGAGGCCGAACTGGATGTTGGCCGGCGATTTGACGGTATCGCCGTCCTTGATGTTGATGAAATAGACCTTGGCGCCGGCGGGCGCGACCGTCTCGCCCGCTTTCGCCAGCGTGACCGCGGCGAGGACCAGGGCGAACGCAAGTGCGATCTTGTGCATCAGATAATTCCTGTCGGTAATGGATGACTTCGTGACGGGATCGTGACGAGCGCGCATGACCACGGACGCCCGCCGTCCAACTGGAGAAGAAGCGCGGATTAAGTGTGGCCATCACGCGTTCTTTATTCTGACGTTTGCGTCAGACGTCGTGAGGGACCGGGGGGCGATGGTGAACGCCGCCTGACCAGAGCCGCTCCATTCGTCCCGGTATCCGAAGGGAATGCTCAAGAGGTAGCGGCTAGCCTTGGTAACGCGGGTGTGTCGGTTGCGCGCATTTGTTGTTGAGGTTTCATGCCGTCTGCGCTGATCGAAATCGCCAAGATTGCCGCGGACCTGACGCCGCGGCCGATCGAATCGTCCTGGATCATCGAGGGAAACCCGCAGGCCAGCAGCTCGATCCTCTCCACCAGCGGCGACGGGGTCGCCTGCACCATCGTCTGGCACTGCACGGAAGGCCGGTTCGACTGGTATTATGATTTCGACGAGACGATCCTGATCCTGGAGGGATCGATCGTGCTGGAGAGCGATGGTCTGGCGCCGACGCGCTACGGTCCGGGCGACGTGATCTTCTTCAAGGACGGCGCGCATGCGAGGTGGCACGTCGAGGGCCACGTCAAGAAGCTCGCCTTCTGCCGCAAGACCCAGCCGGCCTGGCTCGGCTTTGCGCTGCGGGCGGCCGGCAAGATCAAGCGCATCCTGCTGCCGCAGGGCGAGCGGCAGCCCGCGGGGCTGGTCGAGGCAGGCTGATCGCGCGTGAGGTAACATGATATTCCCCCGGCGGACACGCGAGTAGTTGCCTGATCGCACCACAGGCTGCGGGCTCCGCCGCGCACCATCGTTGCGCGGTTGCCTGATCGCCAACAGTAGGTAGAACTCTGGCAACGAAGCGCCGGTGCAGTTCCTCGTTTCATCGCCTTGCAGGCTGCACCGCGCAAGAGGGGCGGGACGGGCGATGCCAGGCGATCCACTTTCCAGATATCCGGCGATCCATACCTCCGACGTCGAGGAATTCGAGCACCGGCTCTGCAACGTCTACGGTGCGCGCGGCTTCGAGCTGGAGGATTCCTCGGATCTGAAGGTCCGCGCCAACTTCATCGAATTGAACGATTGCGCGCTCGGCTTCGGAACCTGCGGCACCTCGGTCGCGATCCGTTTCGAGGAGAGCGATTTCGCCCGCCTGCAATTGTCGCTGTCCGGGCAATGCGTCACGACGAGCGGCGAACGCTCGGCGCTGGTCGATGTGGGCCGCCCCGTGCTGACGTCGGCCGGGCGGCCCGCGACCCTGGTCTACGGCGTCGGTTTCGAGCAGGTGTTCCTGCGCGTGAAGTCGGCTGCGCTGATGCGCAAGCTGACCGCCCTGTTGGGTGGACCGGTTCGCGAGGAGCTGTCGTTCGATCTCAACGATTTCGCAAGCCCCGCGCTGATGCTGGGCCTGCAGGGGCTGGTGGAGATGCTGGTGCGGCAGCTCGACGACGAGCACGCCCGGCTGTCGCCATTGGCACTGCGGGAGGTCGAGCAGGCCCTCGTGGTGCAGATGCTGTTCGCAGGCCGCCACGACTGGAGCGCGCTGCTGGCGGAGGAACCGCGCGACATTGCGCCGGCGCCGGTGCGGCGCGTCGAGGCCTATATCGAGGCGAACTGGAACAACCCGATCGGCATCGAATCGCTCGCCGAGGTGGCCGGTGTCAGCGCGCGCACGCTGTTCCGGGCGTTCGAGAAGGCGAGGGGCTGCTCGCCGATGGCCTTCGTGAAGCGGATCCGGCTGGAGCGTGCACGCGATTTCCTGAGCCGGCCGGAGGGCACGACCTCGGTGACCGGGATCGCGTTCGCCTGCGGCTTTCTCAATCCCGGTCATTTCGCGAGCGACTACCGGCGGACCTTCGGCGAGCTTCCCTCGCAGACCTTGAGCCGGTCGAAGTTCCGCCTGTGAGTCACTCGGTCAGGTCGAGCCGGTAGAAGTCGGTCGCGGTCTTCGCGAACAGCGCGTCCTTCTCGGTATCGCTGTATTGCGCGGCGAGGCGCTTGAAGGCGTTGAAGATCACCTGGTAGCTGCACTGGCCCTTGTCGGGCGGGAAGTTGCTCTCGAACATGCATCGGTTCGGACCGAACGCCGCGATGCAGGTCTCGATATAGGGCCGCCAGGCCGCGGCGGCCTGTTCGGACGAGGGCGGCTTCGGCCGTTCATGGAAATCGTAGCCGAGCAGGCACATCGCGAGCCCGCCGAGCTTGACGACCACGTTCGGGCACTTGGCGACCTCCTGGATCGAGGCCTTCCAGACCGCGAAGATTTCCTCCCGCCGTCCGGCATAGCTGCCGATGCCGACAGGCCCGCCGCAATGGTCGAGACAGATCCGCGTATCCGGGAACGCGTGCGCGAGATCGGCAAATTCGCCGAGCTGCGGATGGAACAGCCAGGCGTCGAAGCTGAGACCGAGCGGGGCGAGGCAGGCAAACCCCTTACGGAAGGTGGGATCGAGCAACAATCCCTTCGGCCGCGTCGCATACATATGGGCGACATTGGGATCGGCATCCCAGGCCGAGGAATGGCGGATGCCGCGAAAGCGGCCGTTGCCGGCGGCAATCTCGGCTTCGAGCACGGCCTTGGCGCCGTCGCCGAGCGAGAGGTTGGCGTGGCCGACGATGCCGGCGCAGGCCTTGGTCTTGGTATAGGCTCCGCTTGCCGCCATGGCAGCCGAGCCATTGACGAACTCCACTTCGCCCACGGGGCGCAGCGCTTCGGGACCGGACGCACGGTACATCGAGCGGGCCTCGACATAGACGGTCGCGATGACGTTGTGGCCGGAGGCCAGATCATCCGCCAGGTCGTCGATCAGGTAACGCAGGCCGCCACGGTCCCAGAGATGGTGATGCGGGTCCACGATCCTGCGGGCGGGATCGATGATGTCCTCGGTGTGCTGCGCAAGCCAGTCTGGGCGCGGATTGGCATAGAGCCCGCTATTGGCGGCGGGCGCGGTGCTGACAGCCATGGGTGCTCGTTCCTCCAGGATTTCTTGGACCATCGGACGGTCGTCACGATCCTATCAAGCGCGGATGAAAGCGCCACCCACCTATGCGCCGAGCGCAGATGTCATATGAAACGGGTCGTGGTCGCTGGCGTTCTCTCAAAATTGCCAGACAAGGCGAGGATCACATGAAAGTTGCAGATG
Source organism: Bradyrhizobium sp. (assembly GCF_019242285.1). Lineage (GTDB taxonomy): Bacteria > Pseudomonadota > Alphaproteobacteria > Rhizobiales > Xanthobacteraceae > Bradyrhizobium. Next base: position 7,021 of record NZ_JAFAVV010000623.1, on the reverse strand, counting down.
ACGACGGACTGAGAGCGGTCGAGAGCTTTCTGGATGGGCTCACGTCGAATGATGTCGGCAGGATGCCGCTGGCGGAAGACATCGTCCTGATCAGCCCGATCGATCCGCAACACCCGCTGGTCGGAAGGAATGTGGCGATCGATTTCCTGCAGACCCGCGTCTTTCCGAAGATCCCCGTTCGCAAGGCCGAAGTCGAGCGTCACTTGGTGGATGGCGACTTTGTCGCAACGCTCTGGACCGCCACCTTCGCGCCGCCCGGCAAGCCGCAGGTGGTGGTGCCGATCTTCGATTTCTTCCGGATCGAGAACGGCAAGATCAAGGAGCTGCGTCCCTATTTCGATCCTCAGCCGCTGAAACAGCTGGCGTGATGTGTCAGACGCCGTCGAGAATGATGACAGTCGGAGTCGTCGGCAGCGTATCCCGCGATATCCGCAAGGTCCGCTCGCTGCGGCGATCAATCTCGAACTGCTTGCCGATCCTGTCCATGAACTCATGGAGCGGGGTGGCGAAGCGGTGCATCGGCAGCACCACCGAGGCGCGCAGCCGACGGGTGATCTCCGAGACGCCGTCGAGCGACATCGTGTAGGTGCCGTCGATCGGCACCATGACGACGTCGAGCCGGCCGATCGCGGCATAATGGCTGTCGTCGAGCTTGACATGGAGATGGCCGAGATGACCGATGCAGAGGCCCGCGACCTCGAAGATGAAGATCGAGTTGCCGTCCTTGATCATGTCGTCGCCGGAAGTGTCGCCATAGAATCGGCGGATGTCGGTCGTGACATTGCGGATTAGGACGTCGCCGATGCGCTTCGATATTTTCGCCGGCTCGCCATTGTCGCCCCAGCCGTGCAGCACGTGGCGAATGCGCTGATCGGGAAACAGGGTGTAATGCGTCGAGTGGGCGCGGTTCATGGTAACGACGTCGGGCAGGCGGCCGGTCTGGTAGGCGCCGCTATAGTCCGTGGCGATGCGGACGCCGCCGGGCGTGTCGATGAAATAGGTGGAGTGGCCGCCGTAAGTGATGGTGACCTGGTCGCTCTCGGCGTTCGTCTGGCGCAGGCTGACCGGAGTCGCGCGCGGCGGCCGGCTCGCCATTGCGAGGCACTCGCTGCGCGGGGCGTCCTGGACGGAAGGCGGCGCATTCGGGCGCAGTGCATTCTGGGCGACGGCCGGCGCGGCGAGCGCGCCCAGCACGGCAAGGATGGCGGGGAGCAGCCGGAGCATCCGAAATCCCATTACTCGGTCGCGTGTGATATGAATGCGGAAGAATTAGCATGAACGGCCGGACGGAGCGTTCACAATGTCGGAGCTGAGTGATCAATCGGCGGGCAGTGCGCGCGCGTCGTCGTCACAACGGTTGGAGCCGCTGCGCCATGTCGAGGCCGGCGTGCTCGATGTGGGCTACTACGAGGCGGGTCCCTCGGACGGACCGGCGGTCGTGCTGTTGCACGGCTATCCCTACGACATCCATTCCTATGTCGACGTTGCGCCGATCCTGGCCGCGCGAGGCTGCCGCGTCATCGTGCCCTATCTGCGAGGATATGGGCCGACGCGTTTTCTCGACCCTGCGACGCCCAGGTCCGGCGAGCAGGCAGCGATTGGTGCGGACCTGATCGCCTTGATGGATGCGCTGTCGATTCCGCGCGCGGCGTTCGCCGGCTACGATTGGGGCGGCCGCGCCGCCTGCGTCGGGGCGGCGCTGTGGCCGGAACGGTGTATCGGCTTGGTCTCGGTGAATGGCTATCTGATCCAGGACATCGCCATTGCGCTGCGTCCGGCGCCGGCGGAGCGCGAGCTTGCCTACTGGTATCAATGGTACTTTCAGACCGAGCGCGGGCGCGCGGGGCTTGCCGCCAACCGGCGCGACATCGCCGAAATCCTGTGGCGGCAATGGTCGCCAAACTGGAGCTTCGATGCGGCAACGTTTGCGCGGAGCGCCGCCGCCTACGACAACCCCGATCACGTCGACGTGGTGATTCACAGCTATCGCCACCGCTACGGTCTCGCCCAAGGCGATCCGCGCTATAGCGACAACCAGCGCCGGCTGGCGGCTCTGCCGCCGATCACGGTGCCTGCGGTGACGCTGGATGGCGACGGCGACGGCGTCGTACACGCCAACGATGGTACTGCGCAAGCAAAACGCTTCACCGGCCGCCGGGTGCATCGCGTGATCCCGCGCGTCGGCCACAATCTGCTGCAGGAGGCGCCGGAGGCGTTTGTTGCTGCGGTGGTGGAGGTGCTGGAAGGCTAGCCGTCACTCCCGGCTTGGACTGAGCTTCCAGGTCACGGCCATCAGCGCGGCCGTCATCAGCCCGCTCATGAGTCCGGCGAGGGGGATCGTCAGTACCAGGGCCGCGGTTGCGGCCCAGCCGATCGAGGAGAAGGCTTCGGCAAAGGTCGCAAGCCGCGATGAGGTCTGGCGGCGGCGGAACTGGCTGCGCCGCGCCTGCACCCGGAACCAGAGCTGGATGGCGGTGGCGGAGGCGGCGGCCACCACCAGGGCGATCGTGGTCACCAGGGCCTGCAGTGGCGCCAGATAGATCAGGGCGAGCACGATCGGGCTGAAGATCGCGCCGATCACGACCAGCACCACCTCGATCTTGGCCCGGGTCACGTCGGATGGCGACAGCGGCGCGGTGGCAACCAGGTCGGCGGCGTCCTCGCCCGAGATGGTCAGCCAGGAAAGGCCGCCCGCGAGTTGGCCCGCGGCCATCACGACGACCGGCGTGATCAGCACGATGGCGGCGGAGCTGTCGGAGAAGCTGCGCCACAGGAACAGCGCCGGCGGCACGAGGTAGAGAAGCTGCATCAGCGTCTGCGAGATCAGCCAGGGATCGCGCCCGAGCAGGATGAACTCCTTGCGCCGCAATGCCTGCTGCCGGGAGCCGTGCCGGAACGAGGTCGCGCCACGGCTGCGACGCGTGGAGGCGGCGTACGCCGAGGCATTGATGGCGGTGTCGGCGAAGCGCGGCGAGAAGACCGCCATCACCGTGCCGAGCAGCGCAAGGCTTGCTGCCAGCAGGAACAGCAATGCCTGGCCGTCGCCGAGCGCGGCGCGGGCCGGCCACCAGATCACGCTATTGGCGTCGGGCGCGTAAGCCGCCGCGCCGTCCGAGGTCAGCACGGCAAAGCGCGACAGGGTGCCATAGGACAGGATCGCCGCGACCTGCAGCGCGATCACGAAGCCGGCGCCGATGACGGCGGCGAGGATCTGTGCGATCAGCCGCGTTCGCGCCGGGCCGATCAGGCGGAACAGGGCGAGCGTGATCGCGACGGCCAGCGCGGCAGCCGACAGGCCGACGGCGATGACGACGCCGAATGCCGCGAACCAGCGCAGCCCGCCGCCGAGCACCAGGACGTCGACGAACGGCGTCGAGAGCAGCAGCGCCATGGTGGTGACGGTCAGCGCGATCGCCGCGATGCGGATCGAGAATACGTTCGCAAGCCGGGCAGGCGAGGACATGATCAGATCGAGGTCGGCCCGGGCATAGAACACCCGCGTCACCGATTCGATGGCCTGCGACAGCATCAACGCCCAGGCCAGGAAGATGGTCGAGGTGACGACGATCATCGAGGTCTTGTCGAGCGGCTCGTGCAGGCTCGCGTAGCGACCGATCACCGCCCAGGCCGGCAGATGCATCAACGCGGCGAACGCGGTCAAGCCGATGATGGCGATGCGCTTCCGCCCGCGCCGGCCGCCGGTCATCATGGCGAGCCATTCGCGCCAGGCGAGCCTGAATTCGTGCCGCGCGAACCAGGACAGCGCTGCGGTCCGGCTCATGCCGCGGCGGCCTCGACATCGACCAGCGCGATGAACAGCTCCTCGAGGCTGACGTCGGTGTGGCCGTTCTGCTGGCGCAGCTCCGTCAGCGTACCCTCCGCGATCAATCGGCCGGCCACGATGACGCCGATGCGGTCGGCCATGCGCTCGGCGACTTCGAGGATGTGCGTGGTCATGATGACGGTGCAACCGGCGCGCACGCGCTCGGTCAACAGTCCCTTGACGTGCCGGGCGGAGACCGCGTCGAGCCCGGTCAGAGGCTCGTCCAGGATGATCAGCCTCGGGTCGTGCACCAGCGCGCCGGCAAGCGCCACCTTCTGGCGCATGCCTTTGGAGAAGCCCTCGCAGCGTTCGTTCTGATGCGGCGCGAGCCCGAGCGAGGCGAGCAGCGCGAGCGCGCGCGGGTGTGACACCTTCGGCTCGATGCCCCAGAGGCCGGCGACGAATTCGAGATATTCGAGTGGCGTCAGCTTGTCATAGATCATGGGCTCGTCGGAAACCCAGGCCATCACCTGCTTGGCGGCGACCGGATCGCGAAGCGCATCGATGCCGAAGATCGCAACCGCGCCGGCGTCCGGCTTGAGCAGGCCTGCGACCATGCGCAGGGTGGTGGTCTTGCCGGCGCCGTTCGGGCCGAGCAATGCATAGAATTCGCCGGGATGGACCGTGAGATCGAGGGTATCGACCGCGGGACGGTCAAAACGCTTCGTTAACCCTCGCAACGCAAGTGCCGAGATTTCGGGCGTCATCACATCGTCCAGCTTCACTCAAACCACGCAACATGGACCGAAGTCGTTTCGGCGCCGTGAATCGGGCGGTAAAAATCCACTGCCCCCATCACAACGATCCTCTTTGACGGCAAAAGGGCCTCGAGCCCAAACGGGCTGCGCAAATTTCGCTCACGGCTCCGGATCGCCGTCGCGGTTCACTTCGGCAGGATCAGGGGCAGCGGGTCGTCCAGCACCGTCGGTTCGCGCGGGGGAAGATAGGTCAAGCCGGCGTGGCGCGCCAGCGCTTCCAGGGTGCCCTTGGCGGTGAGATCGGCGAGCGCCTGGTCGACCGCGCCGAGGAGGACGGGGTCGCCGGCCAGGGCGACATAGCCGCGATTGGCGCCGACCGGATAATAGTAACCGGAGGCGGCGACCGCGGTGTCGGGATGGGCGGCACGATGGGCGTCGAGCCGGCGCAGGTCGAGCAGGGTCACGTCGAAATCGCCGCGGTCGAGCGCGGCCAACAAGTCGCTGCGGCCCGGCACCAGATGGGTGATGTCGTCGATCAGCCGCCCGCGGTCGAAATTCATCAGGATGGCGTCGCCCAGCGTGCCGCTCTCGATCGCGATCCTGAGTCCGGCGAGGTCGCCGAGGCCGGCAATATGCCGGTCGCGCGCCTTCGCGCCGAGTGCGATCGTCAGCGGCGAGTAGATGTAGGGCTGGCTCGGCGTGAGCACGCCGAGCGTGACGCGGCGCCTGCGGTCAGCGGAGCTGGCGCCGTCGAAGTCGGGCAGCTTCGTCGTCTTCATCGCGGGCGCGGCCAGCGAATCGCGGGTCAGCGCATAGCTGCCGAGCAGCGCACAGCGGCCGTCCGACAGCAAGGCGTTGGCTTCCAGGGCGGGGCTCGAATCCTCGTCGAGCTTGCTTTCGAACCACTGGATCTGCAGCGGCCGGCCGAGCGCATCCGCGATCGCCTGTGCCAGCGCCACGTCGAAGCCGCTATCGGGCTGGCCCCGATGATGTACCGAAAGCGGCGGCAGTTCCTCGTCGAGGCAGACTCGCAACGGCTCCCCGGCGCGTCCCGCTATCGGGACTGCCAGCAGCAGGGCCGACAGTCCGCCCATCGCCGCGATGAAGCGTCTGCTCATGGTTTCCTCTGGCTCGACACGTAGGCCCAGACCGCGCCGATGTCGTCGTCGTTGAGGATATCGCTCCAGGGCGGCATCCGGTTGTTCTTGCCCTGCTTCACGGTGTTGAAGAAGCGGTCCTTGTCATCCGGAAACCTGCGCAGGTCGGGCACGACGGCGCCCGAATTGATCATGTTGAAGCCGTGGCAGTGCGAGCATCGCTCGGCATAGGTCGTCTGGCCCTTTGCCACCTTCGCTTCATCCTCGCCTGCATCCTGCGCGCCGGCCGGTCGCGGCATGGTCAGCGTGAAGACGATGGCGGCGAGAACCGCCGCCATCGCCGAGCTCGAACCGTTCCTCGTCACGCGCAGAGGCCGCTTACTTCTTGACGGCGAACACCCAGAGCGATCCGCCGGCCGGCACGTTGGCCAGCCGTTCGTCACCGGAGAACAGCGAGTAGACGCCGCCATAACCGCTCGCGACCGCGACATATTGCACGCCGTCCTGCTGCCAGGTCACCGGCTGGCCCTCGATGCCGGAGCCGGTCTGGAACTGCCAGAGCTTCTTGCCCTCCTTGGCGTCGAAGGCTTCGAACTCGCCGGTAAGCTGACCGGTGAACACGACGCCACCCGCGGTCGACAGCACGCCGGAGAAGCGCGGAAGCTCGCTGGGCGCCTCCCACTTGGCCTTGCCCGTCATGGGGTCGATCGCGGTGAGATGGCCGCGCGGTCCGGTGCCCCAATCCCAGAGGTCGGTCAGGTCCATGCCGAGATACCATTCGCCGGCCTTGTACTCGGCGGGCACGGCCTTGTAGTGGCCGCCGAAGGCGAGTGTGTTGGCATAGGCGAGACCGGTCTGCGGGTTGAACGACATCGGCTCCCAGTTCTTGCCGCCGAGGAGCGACGGATAGACAACGACCTTCTTGCCATCACGGGCATCCTTGGACACGTCGGTTTCGACCGGCCGGCCGGTCTTCATGTCGATGCTGCTCGCCCAGTTCACCTTCACATACGGATTGGCTGCGAGCAGCTTTCCGTTGGTACGGTCGAGCACGTAGAAGAAGCCGTTGCGGTTGGCGTCCATCAGGACCTTGGTCGGCTTGCCGTCGACGCTGAGGTCGGCGAGCACCATCTCGGCGACCGAGTCGTAGTCGAACGGGTTGTTCGGCGAGAACTGATAGTGCCACTTGATCTTGCCCGTCTTCGGGTCGAGCGCCAGCACCGAGCAGGTGTAGAGGTTGTCGCCCGGCCGCACCGCCGCGTTGAACGGGCCGGGATTGCCGATGCCCCAATAGACCGTGTTGAGCTCGGGATCGTAGGAGCCGGTGATCCAGGTCGAGCCACCGCCCTGCTGCGCCGTGTCGCCGGGCCAAGTGTCGCTGCCCGGCTCTCCCTTGCCGGGGA
>NZ_JAFAVV010000079.1 GCF_019242285.1 Bradyrhizobium sp. | reverse complement strand
CGAGAACGACATGAAGAGCTGGGTCTACAACGAGGATTCCGGGCGCGACAGCGAATACATCTTCGCCACCGACGTGGTGGTCTCGGCGCGCGAGGAGGACGATGTCGGCAGCCTCGCCTCATCGGACAAATGGGCCGAGACCGAGCCGACCGAAGGCCAGCGGATCTGGACCGACGACTATTCGAACATCCTGGGCGCGGTCTACCGGCGGCTCAGGGACGGGGAGTAGCGCGTGGCAGCGAATGAAGAATCCCGCGCGCACTCTCTCCACACGTCATTCCGGGGCGCCCGCAGGGCGTGCCTGGAATCCATTGTGCCTTACGTTGTGCGGTGAAATGGATTCCTGTATCTCACCGGGTGTCACTGTCATAGTGGCGGCGGGTGGAGATAGCTCGTTGGATTCCTGGTCGATTGTTGATCGTAGCCCGGCCTGGGCATCTCCGCTTGCCTTTGTCTGATCGAACAGTCGCATGAGTGCCGGTTTCCGGTAGCTCGCATACAGGTCTGATCCCATGACAGCTCAGCTTCTTGCGCTCGCAGCCGGCATCGATGTCGGCCAACGCTATCTCGATGTCGGTCTTGCCCCCTCCGGCAAGACCTTCCGGTTTCCCAACGTGGCCGAAGGTATCGCCGCCGTGGTCGAGCGGTTGACCCAGGCCGGCGTCGGACGTGTCGTCCTGGAGGCGATCGGTCCCTATGCCCGGCAGCTCGTCAGCGCTCTCGGCGCAGCAGGGTTCGAGGTCGGCCTCGTCAATCCGCGCCGCATCAAGGCGTTCCGCGACTTTGAAGGGCGCCGTGCCAAGACCGACAGGCTGGACGCGCGGCTGATTGCGCGCTTCGCTCTCGCCATGACCGACGCCATTCGCCCATTGCCTTCCGCCGAGCAGCTGGCGCTCAAGGCCCTCGCCACACGCCGTCGCCAGCTCACGGAAATGATTGCCATGGAGAAGACACGGCTGAAACAAACCGCCGAGCCTCTCCTGCTGGACAATCACCGTGCCACCATCGCAGCTCTGACGGCCCAGTGCCGCCAGATCGAGACCGAGCTCGCCCGCCGGATCAACGCCGATCCGCAGCTTGCCTGCAGCTTCGAGATCCTCACCTCGATCCCCGGCATCGGCGAGCGCGTGGCCACGGCGCTGATCACCGAGCTGCCGGAGATCGGCCGGGTCGATCGCAAAGCTATCGCAAGCCTCGCCGGCCTCGCCCCACATATCAGCCAGTCCGGCAATGCACCGCCCCGTGCTGCCATCTCCGGCGGCCGCCCATGCGTGCGCACGGCCCTCTACATGGCCGCTCTCGTTGCCAGCCGCCACAATCCCCAAATGAAAGCCGCCTACCAGGCCCTGCGAGACCAAGGCAAGCCCGCCAAGCTCGCTCTCATCGCCATCGCCCGAAAACTGCTGGTCACAGCCAACGCCATGGTCAAAAACAACACCCCATACACCCCACAATCTCTTGACAGCTAAGACAGTCGCCGGGCTCGCGCGTTCCGCGCGCCCCGGAATGACGAAGGAGAGACTCCCACGCGCCAACTCCATTCTCACACCGCCCAATCGATGCTAATCCACGTCCATATCAGCGCGATCCATGCCAGGGAGGCATCGATGTTCGATCTCAACCAGCTCCGCTGCTTCGTCACGGTCGCCGAAGAGCTGCATTTCGGCCGCGCCGCGGCGCGGCTCAACATGACCCAGCCGCCGCTGTCCCGGCAGGTGCAGGTGCTGGAGCACATCGTCGACGCAGCCCTGCTCGAGCGCACCAGCCGCTCGGTGAAGCTGACGCCTGCCGGCCGCAGCTTCCTGCCCGAGGCGCGGCGCATCCTGAAGCTCGCCGAGACCGCAGCGCAGGTCGCGCGCCGGATCGCGAGCGGCAAGAGCGGCGCGCTGAAGATCGGCTTCACCGCAGCCACGGCCTACGGCTTTCTTCCCGATCTGGTTGCGGCCTGCCGCACCAAACTGCCGGAGGCCGATCTGTCGCTGCAGGAGATGGTGTCGGGCGACCAGATGGAGGCGCTGGCCTCGGGACAGATCGACGCCGGGCTGCTGCGGCCACCGATCGCGCGGCCCGAATTCACCACGCGGCGCGTGCTGGCCGAACCGCTTTATGCGGCGATCCCGCGCCGGCATCGCCTTGCGTCGACCGAGACCATCTCGATCAAGGATTTCGATGATCAGCCCTTCATCATGTATTCGCCGTCGGAGGCGCGTTATTTCCACGACCTGCTGGTGGCGCAGTTCATGCGCGCCGAGGTTCTGCCGCGCTATGTGCAGCATTTGAGCCAGATCCACTCGATCCTGTCGATGGTGCGTGCCGGCCTCGGCCTTGCAATCGTGCCGGAGGCCGCGACCAGCCTGCGGATCGCCGATGTCAAGCTGCGCCAGTTGAAGCTGCGCAATCCGGCGCCGGTGGAATTGTTCATCGTCTGGCGCCGCGAGCACGACAACCCGCTGCTGCCGGCGCTGGTCGAGATCGCCGCCAGTCTCAACGCCTTGCAACAGGCGGAGGATTGATGCCGACCTCGCATCGATCGATACCGTGATTGGCTTGGACCGGCATCGGACTTGGGCTTAACCAAAGGCTCTGCGGACGCGGCAGACAAGCGTCCATATGACGGAAATCCAAGGAGCGGCGCGATGAGCAAGATGACCCCCCAGGAGATGGCCAGGCATATCGGCGGCGGCCTGCTCTCCTTTCCCGTGACGCCGTTC
>NZ_JAFAVV010000035.1 GCF_019242285.1 Bradyrhizobium sp. | reverse complement strand
AGACGATCTGCGCGAAGGCGAGCGTCAGCATCGCGAAGTACACGCCGCTCAGTTGCACGGCGAAGAAGCCGAAGATGGCGGCGCCGAGACAGCCCGCCAGCGGCGCCAGCACGAGGCAGGCGATCATCGGCAGGCCCGCCATCTTGGCAAGCAGCGCCGCGCCATAGGCGCCGAGACCGAAATAGGCGGCGTGGCCGAACGAGGCCAAGCCGCCAACCGACATGAGCAGATGCAGGCTGGCGGCAAAGATCACGAAGATCGCGATCTCGGCGCCGACCGAAAGTGCATAGTTGCCGACAACCAGCGGCAGCACCGCGGCGCCTGCGAGCGCGACGACGGCCATCAGTCGCTCGAGGGACGTGAGCGACCGCCAGGGCACCACCGACAGGCCGGGCGTGCGGCGCGCGGGCGCCTCCGCCTTGCCGAACAGGCCCCACGGACGCACGATCAGGACCACCGCCATCACCAGGAACAGCAGCACGATCGAGATCTTCGGGAAGATCAGGATGCCGAAGGCGTTGAGCTCGGACACCAACACCGCCGCGACGAAGGCGCCCAGGATGCTGCCGAGGCCGCCGATCACCACCACGACGAAGACGTCGACGATGATGCGCAGGTCGAGCGCGTGATGCACGGCATCGCGCGGAATCTGCAACGCGCCGCCGAGTGCGGCGAGAAACACACCGACCGCGAACACGCTGGTGAACAGCCATTTCTGGTTTACGCCCAGCGCCGCCACCATGTCGCGGTCCTGCGTCGCCGCGCGCACCAGGACCCCCCAGCGCGTGCGCTGGAACAGGAGAAAGAGGACGCCGAGCACGATCGGGCCGAGCGCGATCAGCAGCAGGTCGTAGCTCGGGATGTTCTGGCCGAACAGGTCGATGGCGCCTTTCAATCCCGGCGCGCGGCGGCCGAGCAGGTCACCCGGTCCCCAGATCAGCACCACGAGGTCCTCGACCATCAGCGTCAGACCGAAGGTCGCAAGCAACTGGAACAGCTCCGGCGCGTGATAGATCCGCCGCAGCAGCACCATCTCGATCACGGCGCCGACTGCGGCGACGATCAACGACGCCGCAACGATGCCGCCCCAGAACCCGAAGGCGCCGGAAAGGCGGTCGGTCAGCGTGAAGGCGACATAGGCGCCGAGCATGTAGAAGGCGCCATGCGCGAAATTGACGATCCGCGTCACGCCGAAGATGATCGACAAGCCCGACGCGACCAGGAACAGCGACGAGGCGCTGGCGAGGCCGGTCAGGAACTGCGCGAGATAGAAGGCCATGAAAACCCGGTGCCCGTTTGAAGTCACCTCTCCCCGCTCGCGGGGAGAGGTCGGATTGGATCGCCGGAGGAGCGAGCCTCACTCCTTCGGGCGCAGCTTCTCGACCTCGGCATCGCTGGGGAGAAAGTCCGCGCCGCTCTTGTAGGCGGTGTCGACCATGATGCCCTTGCCGTCCTTCAGCGCGGTCTTGCCGACGAAGGCGCCGAGGGTGGACTGGTGATCGATCTTGCGGAAGGTGATCTCGCCGAACGGCGAGGCCACCGACAGGCCTTCCGCGGCCGCGATCAGCTTCTCCGGATCGGTCGAGTTGGCCTTGATCAGGATCGCGGCAGCCGATTTGATGGTCTGGTAGCCGACGATCGAGCCGAGCCGCGGATAATCATTGTACTTCGCCTGATAGGCCTTCAGGAACGCATCGTGCTCGGGCGTCTTGAGCGAATACCAGGGATAGCCGGTGACGATCCATCCCTCCGGCGTCTCGTCCTTCAAGGGATCGAGATATTCCGGCTCGCCGGTCAGGAACGACACCACGCTACGGTCCTTGAACAGGCCGCGGGTGTTGCCCTCGCGCACGAGCTTGACGAGGTCGGCGGCGAAGGTGACGTTGAGGATCGCCTCCGGATTGGCGGCGGCGACCGCCTGCACCACCGGACCGGCGTCGATCTTGCCCTGCGGCGGCCACTGCTCGTCGACCCACTGGATGTCCGGCCGCTTCTCCGACATCAGCTTCTTGAACACCGACACCGCCGACTGGCCGTATTCATAGTTCGGCGCGATCGTCGCCCAGCGCTTGGCCGGCAGCTTCGCGGCCTGTTCGACCAGCATCGCGGCCTGCATGTAGTTCGACGGCCGCAGGCGGAACGTGTAGCGGTTGCCCTTCGACCAGGTGATGGCATCCGTCAGAGGCTCGGCGGCGAGAAAAAACACCTTCTTCTGGTTGGCGAAGTCGCTGACGGCAAGCCCGATGTTGGAGAGAAATGTGCCGGCGAGCATCGCGACGTTCTCGCTCGACACCAATTCGTTCGCCGCGGTCTGCGCATCCGCCGGCTTGCCGCCGTCGTCCTTGGAGATCACGACCAGCTTCTTGCCGTTGATGCCGCCGGCCGCGTTGATCTCCTCGACCGCAAGCTGCCAGCCCTTGCGATAGGGATCGGTGAAGGCCGGCAGCAGCGAGTAGCTGTTGATCTCGCCGATCTTGATCTCGCTTTGCGCCATGGCCGCGTTCGCCATGCCGGCCACCACCACCGCCAGGCCCGCGCCCAGCAAATGTCTGCGTCGCATTCCTCAACCTCCGTTATTGAAACGAACTATCGCAAGCCGTCCTCGCCCTTGATCTCGGCGACCGTGAGCCCGCCGACGCGCGGCAGCGGCCGGCCGGAATCGGTCACGGCGACCGCGACCATGATCTCGTTGGCGCGCGGCGCATCGTTGATCTGCACCTCCATGCCGTCGAAATGGCTGCGCACGAAGGCCGCATCCTTGTGGCCGAGCGGGATGTCGAGAGTGGTGCCGGGACCGCTGCGCTTCTTCGACGACGGGATCAGCGCCGCGCCCTTGCTCAGGACCTTGCGCACCGGCGCGCCCATCTTGGGGTGCAGGATCGCCGCGGCGTGCTCCAGTTCGCCGTTCTCCCCCACCGCCGCGGCCTTGCCGTAGCTCTGCGCCTTGGCGCCGTCGATGCCGAGCGCCGCGACCGCCTTCTTCGACAGCAATTCGCCGAGCTCCTCGCCGATTGCGATCAAGGGTGACAAGTCGTCGACGTAGCGGCCGGCAAAGGGGTTCTCGATCACTGCAATCGCTGCGG
>NZ_JAFAVV010000884.1 GCF_019242285.1 Bradyrhizobium sp. | reverse complement strand
CTGAAGGCTGACAGAATCTGAAGGAAGCATGGCACTTGGCTTTGGGCGCGCCTGCGCCTAAAACCCGCGCCAACAGATCGAATAGACGGAAAATACGATGGCAGACCCACGGCGCGCGCCGCTGAAGGACCAGACCGACATCACCGGCGCCCGTGCGCTGATCGTCGAGGCCCGGTTCTATGACGATATCCAGGACGCCATGCTGGAAGCCGCCATTGCCGAGCTGAAGGCCGCCGGCGTCAGCCACGACGTGATCACCGTTCCCGGCGCCCTGGAAATTCCGGCGGCGATCGCGATGGCGGTCGAGGCGGGCGAGACGAACGGCAAGCCCTATGATGCGGCGATCGCGCTCGGCTGCGTCATCAAGGGCGAAACCATCCATTTCGAGATCGTCTCGATGGAATCCTCCCGCGGGCTGATGGATCTTGCGGTGACGAAGCGGTTTCCGCTCGGCAACGGCATCCTGACCGTCAATGACGAGGCGCAGGCATGGGCGCGGGCGCGGGCGTCCGAGTTGAACAAGGGCGGCGACGCCGCGCGCGCGGCGCTTGCCATGCTGCGGATCAAGCGCCGACTGGCGCGGGCCTGATCCCATGGCGGATGACAGAAAACAGCCGGCGCGGGGGGCGGACAGGAGGAGCGTCGACCGCAAGGCGAACCGGCGCGGCGCCGCGCGGCTCGCCGCCGTGCAGGCGCTGTACCAGATGGACATCGCCGGGGCCGGCATCAACGACATCTTCGCCGAGTTCGAGAGCCATTGGCTCGGCGGCGAGGTCGAGGGCGAGAAATATCTGCCCGCCGAGGCCGCGTTCTTCCGCGACATCGTCTCCGGCGTGGTGCGCGACCAGGCGCGGCTCGATCCGATGATCGACGAGGCATTGTCGAAGGGCTGGCCTTTGAAGCGGATCGACGCCATTCTCCGCGCGGTTTTGCGGGCCGGGTCCTACGAGCTGGAGCATCGCAAGGACGTGCCGGGCCGCGTCGTCGTCTCCGAATATGTCGATGTCGCCCACGCCTTCGTCGAGCGGGAGGAGACCGGCATGGTCAACGCAGTGCTGGACCAGATCGCCCGGCAATTCCGCGCCGAGGAGTTCGCCCGTGGCTAGTGAATGGCCCGCCTCCGGCGAGGACTCGCTGATCGCGCGCCATTTCAAGCCGCTGGCGACCGACCCGGGCGCGTTCGCCCTCGACGATGACGCAGCAGTCCTCAAGGCGGAAGGCCACGACATCGTGGTGACGACCGACGCCATCGTCGAGGGCGTGCATTTCCTGCCCGACGATCCGCCGGACACGGTGGCACGCAAGGCGCTGCGCGTGAACCTGTCCGATCTCGCCGCCAAGGGCGCGGTGCCGGCGGGCTTCGTGCTCACGCTCGCCCTGCGAGCCGTCGACGAAAGCTGGCTCCAGGCATTCGCGCGCGGGCTTGGCCAGGATGCCAAGCTCTATGGCTGTCCGCTGCTCGGCGGCGACACGGTTTCGACACCCGGACCGCTGATGGTGTCGGTCACGGCCTTCGGCCGCGTCGCCGAGGGACGCATGGTCCATCGCCGCGGCGCCAGCCCCGGCGACCGCATCTTCGTCACCGGCATGATCGGCGATGCCGCGCTCGGCCTCGACATCCTCAAGGGCGGACCCGTCGCAGCAGCGCTTGCCGGCGACGCTGCGGCCGGCAGCATGCTGGTCGCCCGCTATCGCGTACCGGAGCCACGCAATGCGCTGGCGTCGGCCGTGTGCGACTTTGCCAGCGCCGCCATGGACGTGTCCGACGGGCTTGCCGGCGATCTGACCAAGCTGTGTATGGCGTCGGGCGTCTCGGCCGAGGTCGTTGCGGCGCGCCTCCCCAAATCCGCAGCGGCGACCCATCTTCTCGCGCGCGGCGCGGCCAGCGTCGAAGCGTTGATATCGGGCGGCGACGATTACGAGATCCTGTGTACGGTCCCCGAGGATCGTTGCGCTGCCTTCGTTGTGGCGGCCGAAAAGACGGGGGTGGCCGTCAGCGTGATCGGGACCATCGTCGCAGGCCCCGGTACGGCCAGGTTCCTGGATGCGCAGGGCAGGGAGATCGCGCTTGAGCGGCGGTCCTACAGCCATTTCTAGATTCCCGCCAAATCGGGGCCGCGCGGCGGGAAATACCTGCAAAAAAGCGGCGCCTTGGCGCTTCCGCGGCGTTGCGCCGGGGGTGCGATTTTGGCATGGTCCCGGCCGATTTGGGGCCGCCCTTTTGGGCAGGGTGCGCCGTCCTTTTGTGCGCCAGCCGCGCTCGCGGCAACGGCGTGGGGCCACGTCAGAAATCTGAGGCAAGTTCAATGACAGCACTATGGGTGATCGTGCTCTGCGGAGCGCTTTCCATTCTCTACGCCATCTGGGCGACATCGTCGGTCATGAAGGCCGATGCCGGCAGCCCGCGGATGCAGGAAATCGCCGGCGCCGTGCGCGAGGGCGCGCAGGCCTATCTGCGCCGCCAATACACGACCATCGGTATCGTCGGTGTCGTGATCTTTGTGCTCTTGGCCTATCTCCTCGGGATGCTGGTCGCGGTCGGCTTTGCGATCGGTGCGGTGCTGTCGGGCGCAGCCGGCTTCATCGGCATGAACGTCTCGGTGCGGGCCAATGTGCGCACGGCGCAGGCCGCGACCACCTCGCTGGCCGGCGGCCTGGAACTCGCCTTCAAGTCCGGCGCCATCACCGGCCTCCTGGTGGCCGGCCTCGCGCTGCTCGGCGTCACCATCTACTTCGCCGTCCTCACCCAGTTCATGGGACTGGCGCCCGACAGCCGCACCGTCGTCGATGCGATGGTGGCGCTCGGCTTCGGCGCCTCGCTGATCTCGATCTTCGCCCGTCTCGGCGGTGGCATCTTCACCAAGGGCGCCGACGTCGGCGGCGATCTCGTCGGCAAGGTCGAGGCCGGCATTCCCGAGGACGATCCGCGCAATCCGGCGACCATCGCCGACAACGTTGGCGACAATGTCGGCGACTGCGCTGGCATGGCGGCCGACCTGTTCGAGACCTACGCGGTGACCGCGGTCGCCACCATGGTGCTGGCGGCGATCTTCTTCGCCAAGACGCCGATCCTCACCAACATGATGACCCTGCCGCTCGCGATCGGCGGCATCTGCATCATCACCTCGATCATCGGCACCTTCTTCGTCAAGCTCGGCGCCAACCAGTCGATCATGGGCGCGCTGTACAAGGGGCTGATCGCGACCGGCGTGCTGTCGCTCGTGGGCGTCGCCGGCGCGATCTACTGGCTGATCGGCTTCGACAAGCTCGACGGCGTCGAATACACGGGCCTGTCGCTGTTCGCCTGCGGCGTCGTCGGCCTCGTCGTCACCGGGCTGATCATCTGGATCACGGAATACTATACCGGCACCGACTTCCGCCCGGTGAAGTCGATCGCGGCGGCCTCGGTCACCGGTCACGGCACCAACGTGATCCAGGGCCTCGCGATCTCGATGGAGGCGACCGCGCTGCCGGCGCTCGTCATCATCGCCGGCATCCTCGTGACCTACAGCCTCGCAGGCCTGTTCGGCATCGCGATCGCCACCACCACCATGCTGTCGCTCGCCGGCATGATCGTCGCGCTCGACGCCTTCGGCCCGGTGACCGACAATGCCGGCGGCATCGCCGAGATGGCCGGCTTGCCGAAGGAGGTGCGCAAGTCCACCGACGCGCTGGACGCGGTCGGCAACACCACCAAGGCGGTCACCAAGGGCTACGCGATCGGCTCGGCCGGTCTCGGCGCGCTGGTGCTGTTCGCGGCCTATAATCAGGACTTGAAGTTCTTCATCGCGGATTCCGCCCACCATAGCTACTTCCAGGGCATCAACCCGGACTTCTCGCTGAACAACCCCTACGTCGTGGTCGGCCTGCTGTTCGGCGGTCTGCTGCCGTATCTGTTCGGCGCGATGGGCATGACCGCGGTCGGCCGCGCGGCCGGCGCGATCGTCGAGGAGGTGCGCCGGCAGTTCCGCGAGAAGCCCGGCATCATGCAGGGCACCGACAAGCCGGACTACGGCAAGGCCGTCGACCTCCTGACCAAGGCGGCGATCAAGGAGATGATCATCCCGTCGCTGCTGCCGGTGCTGTCGCCGATCGTGGTCTACTTCGTGATCTACGCGATCGCGGGCGGCGGGCCGGCCGGCAAGTCGGCGGCGTTCTCGGCGGTCGGCGCCATGCTGCTCGGCGTCATCGTCACCGGCCTGTTCGTCGCGATCTCGATGACCTCGGGCGGCGGTGCCTGGGACAACGCCAAGAAATACATCGAGGACGGCCATTACGGTGGCAAGGGCTCGGATGCGCACAAGTCGGCGGTCACGGGCGACACCGTCGGCGATCCCTACAAGGATACGGCCGGGCCCGCGGTGAACCCGATGATCAAGATCACCAACATCGTCGCGCTCTTGCTGCTCGCGATCCTCGCGCACGGCGCGTGAGCCAAAGGAAACCCCGCGGCTTGCGCCGCGGGGTTTCTCGACTATATCGCCCGGCGAGCCGTCAGTTGAAGCTGATCAGCTTGAACAGTGGCGTCAGATAGGACAGTTCCTGGCCGGAGGTCGGCGTGGTGCGGCTGATGAAGTCGAAGATCTTGCCGTCCTTCAGCCCGTAATTGGCGAGCCGCCGCACCTGGCGGTTCTTGTCGAAATAGATCGCGATCACCCGCTGGTCGACGACCTTCTGATTCATGAAGGCGACCATGCGCTCGGCACGCTGGGAGATGTAATAGAACACGTCGCCGTCGAGGGTCGCGACCGTGGAGGGCGTGCCCATCACGATCAGAACCTGGTCCTGGCTCGCGCCGATCGGGATCTGCTCCAGCGCGCCAGTGGGCAGGATGTAGCCCTTCTGGAACTGCTCGCCGGTGCAGGCCGCAAGCGACGCGCAGACGAGTGCCGCCGCTGCTGCCAGACGTGCGCTCCGCCATCGGCCCAACAGGCCGTGCGACGCGTATTCGCGGGTCTTGCTCGCTACCCTCATTGCAGAACTTGTCCCGTGCTCTTAGAAACCGGCCACGACGCCACAGCCGACCAGACGACGTCGGCGCGAAACGTAGGAAATGCGCGCCCCTGGGATGCCGGGGGCACGCCTGTGGAACCCAAAATGCTCTGGCCGTTCAACCACTTCAGGAAACCCCGGCTAGCCGCGCGCGGCACCATTGAAGCCATCTATGGCACGATCGTGACGCAGGCGCGAGAACCGTTGTTTTATCGGGACTTGGGCGTCCCGGATACAGTAAATGGCCGTTTCGACCTGCTGCTCCTGCACCTGTGGATGGCGCTCCACCGCCTGCGGTCGGTCGCAGATGCTGGCGAGCTTGTCCAGGCGCTGTTCGACCGATTCTGCGAGGATATGGACGCCAATCTGCGCGAAATGGGAGTCGGCGATCTCGCGGTTCCCAAGCGCATGCAGGCCTTTGGCGAGGCGTTCTATGGCCGCGCGGCGGCCTACGATCAGGCAGTTGCCGCCGGCGGAGAGGGACTGGCGCCGGCGATCGGAAAGAACATTCTGGACGGCAGAGATCCCGACAATGCGCGGCGGCTGGCCGCCTATGCGCAAACGGCCATGGCAGGACTGGCAGCCCAGGATGATGCCGCACTGCTCGGTGGGTCCTTGAGGTTCCCCGCGCCGCAGCTTCAAGGCCTCGAAACATGAGCAAATCAGTGCCTGCGCGCGATCCCTGGCGTGCGTTCGTCCCCGTGGCGCAGATTCCTGACACCGGGCTGCATTGCGAGATCGAGGCGGACCAAGCCACGCGCGAAGCCATGGCCGCGATCGGCGGGCTGCGCGACATTTCGTCGGCGCGAGCTTCCTTCGACCTGACGCCGCAAAGCGGCGGGCGGGTGCATGTCGAAGGCCGTGTCCTGGCCCGGATCGGCCAGACCTGCGTCGTCACCCTCGACCCGGTCGAGAGCGAGATCGACGAGGCCGTCGACGTCGTGTTCGCGCCTGCTGAGCAAATGGCACAGTTCGCCGCTTCCGCCGATGATGTCGCCGAAGGGGAAAGCAGCGCGGAGGAGCCGCCGGAGCCGTTCGAGAGCGGCATCATCGATCTTGGCCGACTTGCGACCGACGTGCTGTATCTTGCGATCGACCCCTATCCCCGCAAACCGGGCGTGGTCTTCGAGGCGCAGGTGGCGGCGCCCGACCCGGAGGATCACCCGTTTGCTGCTTTGAAAGCATTGCAGCCCGGTGCGGCGATGCCCAAGGCCAGCAAGGCCAAAGGCGAATGAGCGGTCTTTCCGGCCGGGGGCAAATCCGTCGAATTTGGCCATAAGGCACTGGATCAGATGAATTTCTTGGAATTTTCCGACGCATGCGGCGGCATTGACCGGTTGCAGGGCCTTTGGGGTCAGGAGGTTGTCTCAGGGCTGGGACACGCTATTGTCCCGGCCCGGCCGGGGTGCTGCACGGCGCTTGGCCGATCGCGGCCATGAGTCGCGACTGCACGAATCAGGCTTCCGGGACGTTCATGCCTCAAAAGGTTCGAATTGCGCTTGACGCCATGGGCGGCGACGTCGGCGCGCCCATGGTCATTCCCGGCGCCGCCATGTCGCTGTCACGCCATCCCGACAGCGAGTTCCTGCTGTTCGGTGACCGCGCACGGATCGAGACGGAGCTTGCGAGGCATCCCACGTTGAGGGCTGTGTCGCATGTCATTCACACCGATGTCGCCGTCAGCAATGGTGAGAAGCCGAGCCAGGCGCTGCGGCGCGGCCGGAAATCTTCTTCGATGTGGCTTGCGATCGAAGCGGTCAAGAAAGGCGAGGCCGACGTTGCGGTCTCTGCCGGCAATACAGGCGCGCTGGTGGCCATGGCCCGTTTCTGCCTGCGCATGCTGCCGGGAATCGATCGGCCGGCGCTCGCCGCGGTCTGGCCGACCATGCGCGGCGGTTCCGTCGTGCTCGACCTCGGCGCCACCATCGGCGGCGACGCCCAGCACCTCGTCGCGCTGGCGGTGATGGGCAGCGCGATGGCCAGCGTGCTGCTCGACATTCCCCAGCCGCGGGTGGGCCTGCTCAATATCGGGGTCGAGGAAGTGAAGGGCCACGAGGAGATCCGCGAGGCCGGAGAATTGCTGCGCGCAATGAACCTGCCGCAGCTCGATTATATCGGCTTCGTCGAGGGGGACGGCATCGGACGCGGCGTCGCCGACGTGGTGGTGACGGAAGGTTTCAGTGGCAACATCGCGTTGAAGGCGAGCGAGGGCGCAGCCCGCCAGCTCATGGAGTTCCTGCGCAGTGCGATTGAGCCGAGTTGGCTGGCGCGGATCGGCTATCTGCTGGCGCGCGGCGCCTTCCGCGCCCTGCGTGACAAGCTCGACCCCCGCAAGTCCAATGGCAGCGTGCTGTTGGGACTGAACGGCGTCGTGGTCAAGAGCCATGGTGGAACCGACGCCGAGGGCTTTGCCTCCGCCGTCGATGTTGGCTATGAGATGGCCCGCTACGATCTCCTGACCAAGATCAATCAGATGCTCAATCGCGAGGGCGGCGGTCTCGTCCCCGATCCGCCCACGCCGGAGGCTGTCTCGTGACGAAACGTTCGGTGGTGCGGGGCTGCGGCTCCTACCTGCCACGGCAGGTGTTGACCAATGCCGAGCTGGCGACCCGTATCGACACATCCGACGAGTGGATCGTGCAGCGCACCGGCATCCGGCAGCGTCATATCGCCGCTGATGGTGAGTTCACCTCGCATCTCGCGCTCAACGCGGCGCACGCGGCGCTGGCCGACGCCGGGATGGATGCGCAACAGATCGATCTCATCGTGCTCGCGACCTCGACGCCCGACAACACATTCCCGGCGACTGCGGTCGCGGTCCAGCACGGCCTCGGCATCAGCCATGGCGCTGCGTTCGACCTGCAGGCGGTCTGCTCGGGCTTCATCTTCGCGCTCGCCACCGCCGACAATTTCCTGCGGACGGGCGGCTACAAGCGCGCGCTGGTGATCGGCGCCGAGACGTTTTCGCGCATCCTCGACTGGAACGACCGCGGCACCTGCGTGCTGTTCGGCGACGGCGCCGGCGCGGTGGTGCTTGAGGCGCAGGAGCAGCCGGGGAAGTCCTTCGACCGCGGCGTCCTGACCACGCATCTGCGTTCCGACGGCCGGCACAAGAGCAAACTCTATGTCGACGGCGGCCCATCCTCGACGCAGACGGTCGGGCATCTGCGGATGGAAGGGCGGGAGGTCTTCAAGCATGCGGTCGGCATGATCACCGACGTGATCGAGGACGCCTTCGCGGCCACGGGCCTCGGCGCCGACGACATCGACTGGTTCGTTCCGCACCAGGCCAACAAGCGAATCATTGATGCATCCGCCCATAAGTTGCATATTGCGCCCCGGAAGGTGGTGCTGACCGTCGACCTGCATGGCAATACCTCGGCAGCCTCGATTCCGCTGGCGCTTTCGGTTGCCGTCAAGGATGGGCGCATCAAGAAGGGTGATCTGGTGTTGCTGGAAGCCATGGGCGGCGGCTTTACCTGGGGCTCCGCACTGGTCCGCTGGTAGCACCCGGCCAGATTGCCGTTCGGCCGTGCACAGTTTTTTAGATGTGATTGACTTCACAGTGCTGTTGACCAAAGCAGGGTAAGCTCTTAATTTCAGATGCAAATTGCAAAATTGTTCGCCGTGAGTTTGGGGCAGGCGATGGCCGGGACCGGAAAAACAGTCACACGCGTGGACCTGTGCGAGGCCGTATATCAGAAGGTTGGACTATCTCGCACGGAGTCTTCTGCATTCGTCGAATTGGTGTTGAAGGAGATCACGGACTGCCTGGAGAAGGGCGAGACGGTGAAACTCTCCTCGTTTGGTTCGTTCATGGTGCGCAAGAAGGGTCAGCGCATCGGTCGCAATCCGAAGACCGGCACCGAGGTGCCGATCTCGCCGCGCCGCGTGATGGTCTTCAAGCCGTCGGCCATCCTGAAGCAGCGAATCAACGGCCACGCGGTGACCAATGGCGGCGAAGAGCCGGCCCAGTAGTTTGTGAAGGGAAGCAAGCATTTGGACAAGGCGCCGGATGCGTTTCGAACCATCAGCGAGGTCGCAAGCGATCTCGACATCCCCCAGCATGTGCTGAGGTTCTGGGAGACACGCTTCTCCCAGATCAAGCCGATGAAGCGCAGCGGCGGCCGGCGCTACTACCGGCCCGACGACGTCGACCTGCTCAAGGGCATCCGCCGGCTGCTCTATGGCGAGGGCTACACCATCCGCGGGGTGCAGCGGATCCTCAAAGAGCACGGTATCAAGTCGGTGCAGAGTCTGGCGGACAATTCGGCCGCAGTTTCCTTCGGTGCGATCGAGGAGGCACTCGGCCAGAGCCTGCTCGAGGACAACAACGACACCGGCGTCACCCTCAACGGCGATGACGAGGAAGAGGAGGAGGATAATGAGGGCGCCTCCTCCGAGGACGGCATCGACTTCCGTTTCGTCGACGCGGAAGACGATATCCTGGAAACCTTCCGCCACGGCACGACCCACGGTGCAACCCATGCCGCGACCCACGGCCGCAGCGCCGAGCAGCGCACGCTCGACCGCGAGCGCTTGGAAGGCGCGCTGAAGGACCTGATCGACTGCCGCCAGATGCTGGAAAGGGCGATGAAGGACGGCTGACGGCCCGCGGCCGGAACAGGAAGGGCGCCGCTCCGCTGGTCGTTTCTACGCCTTGCACGGAAACGGGATCACAGCTAAGGGAACGGCATCGGAGCGTGGCGCAGCCCGGTTAGCGCACTAGTCTGGGGGACTAGGGGTCGTGGGTTCAAATCCCGCCGCTCCGACCATTTTTCCTAGTCTTTTCAAGTCTATAGATTAGCACCCGATTTGCATCGGAGCGCCGTTCTACCATTGTGGCCCGGGACTGTCACAATCCTTTCGCGAATATGCCGCTAGATTGCCATCGCACCTGATCATCGCCCGGATGCGGAATGTCCGACAAACATC
>NZ_JAFAVV010000866.1 GCF_019242285.1 Bradyrhizobium sp. | reverse complement strand
CGAAGCTCGACCTGTCGCACCTGACGCGTGACCAACTGCTGCAGCTCGAGGCGACGTGCCTCGTGATCGAGGCGAGCAAGGATGCCGCTGCCGACTGAGTCAGAACCAGCCAGGCTCCGCGTCGGGCTAGCATTCCCGAAAACGCGGTGGCACCTTTTTTAGGCGTACGGATTTGCCACGGAGGAACACCGCGCCGACCTTGGTCCGCAGGGCCACGAGGTTACGCGTGCGCGTGCCGCAACGGTGAAGATGGTGCCGCGAAACGTCAGTAGGAATGAAGCGGGCGACAGGTAGTCGCGAACAGCAAAACCTCTAACGTCAGATACGCCGCCGGACGGCGGGATTCCGCATTTGCGCAGGAAAGGTGCTCCACTTCGGCCTGTCAGAAGATGCTGCTTGCCGAGGCGGTGGAAAATGGTTCGGCTATGCAGAATCACTCGCTTTAGCAATCGCGAGCCGGAAGCGAGAACCTTCGAACTCTGCGACGAGTCTCGCAAGCACCTAGCCGCGGCGCGGCGCCGCCTATCCGGAGCAGGACTTCGACTTCATGTACGCTTTCGAAGCCATCCTGGCGCTGCTCCTTGTTGCGACGATCCTATCCTCGATCGCGAGGCGGGTTGGGGTGCCGTATCCCACCCTCCTCGCGGTTGGCGGCGCAGGGCTGGCCTTCGTGCCCGAGGTACCCCGCTTCCAGCTCCCGCCGGAGCTGATCCTCGCCCTCTTCGTCGCGCCTGTGCTCCTGGATGCGGCCTATGATGCCTCCTTGCGCGACCTGCGCGCCAACTGGCGGCCAGTTGCTTCTCTCGTCCTCGTCGCGGTCGCGCTGACGACGATCGCGGTTGCCGCTGCCGCCCGGTCGATCTTTCCGGACATGCCTTGGGCCGCCGCCATCGCCCTGGGCGCGGTTGTGGCGCCGCCTGACGCGGTAGCCGCGCTTGCCGTCCTGCGGCAGGTCCGACCGCCCTACCGCATGCGGGTGATCCTCGAAGGCGAAAGCCTGCTGAACGACGCCTCCGCGCTTTTGACTTATCGGCTCGCGGTAGGCGCTGTCGCTGCGGGCGGCTTCAGCGCGACGGACGCCGCCCCTACCTTCGCCATCGTTGTGTTCGGGAGCATCGTCGCAGGCTGGCTGCTCGCCTGGCCGGTAAGCTTCGTGATTGCAAGGATCACCGACGCGCCCAGCTCTGTAATCCCCAATTCGTGTTCACTTTCACCGAGTGGCTGCTCTCCGAGCGGCTCGGACTCTCAGGAGTCGTGACCGTCGTGGTGTTCGGTCTGACATTAGCGCGCGGGACTGCCGCCCCGCTGTCCGCCCGGGTTCGAGTGCCGTCGTTTGCGATCTGGGAAACCGCCACAATGGTGCTGAACGTGCTGGCCTTCACGCTCATCGGGCTACAGATCAGGCCTATTATCGAGGTCGTCAACCCCCCGGAACGCCTCCATCTCCTAACCGCTGCGGTCGCCGTGCTGGCCGTCGCGATCGGCGTGCGTCTTGTCTGGACCTTCGTCTACGACGGCGTGCTTCGGCTTGCGCGGCACTCGCATCGGGATGGCCCAACATCCGCCGTGGCGCAGCCGACGACAGGCGGGGCTCTGGTAGTGGGTTGGGCCGGTATGCGAGGGATCGTCACCATCGCCGCCGCCTTAGCGCTGCCGGATGCCTTCCCGTACCGTGACTTCATCCAGCTGACCGCGTTCGTAGTTGTACTCGGGACCTTGCTGATCCAAGGCGTCACGCTTCGACCGCTCCTTACCTTAGTGCAGCTGCCCAAAGAAGATATCGTAGAGGCGGAAGTCAGCACCGCGAGGCGATCAGCTCTGGAAGCAGCTCTTGCCGAGCTCGACGGCAATGATACGCCCGCTGCGCAGCGGCTCCGGCTTGAATTCCAAGGCGCGCTTGAGCGGGCTTCGTGCGGCCGCGATCCACGCGATACGGCGGAGAATGTGTTGCGCCGCCGGCTCGTGACCGCCTCGCGTCAAGCCCTGGATCGCCTGCGCCGTATCGGCGTGATCGGCGACGACGCCTATCGCCGCGTTGAAGAGGAATTGGACCTCATGGAACTCA
>NZ_JAFAVV010000722.1 GCF_019242285.1 Bradyrhizobium sp. | reverse complement strand
AATAGGCGACGACGGCAACCTTGTGGCGTTCGCACCACGGGATCACGGCGTGTTCGATCGCGCGCTCTCTGAGATGATAGAGCACCTGGTTGCACGCGATCCGGCCCTCGCCTGCGATAGCGAGTAGTTCGTCGAGATCATCGGCATCGAAATTGCTAACGCCCCAGGATCTGATCTTGCCGGCGCGCACGAGCTCGTCGAAAGCGGCGACCGTATCCGCGAGCGGATAGGAGCCGCGCCAGTGCAACAGATAGCAGTCGAGACGATCGGTCCCCAGCCGTTTCAGCGAACGCTCGCAGGCCGTGACGGTGCCGCGGCGCGAGGCATTGCCCGGCAGCACCTTCGAGACCAGGAAAACCTCGTCGCGCAGACCCGCGATCGCCTCGGCGATGACGACCTCCGCCTCGCCGTACATCTCGGCGGTGTCGATATGGGTCATGCCGAGCTCGACCCCGCGCCGGAGCGCGGCGATCGCCTGCCGGCGGTCGCCACGGTCGAGATGCCAGGTGCCCTGCCCGATCGCGGACACGCCGGCTCCGCCGGCGCCGAAGATTTTCGATTGCATGTCGGTTCGTCTTCTCACTCTACAACAGGTTCATCGCGCCGAGATCGCCGACAGCCGCCCGCCGTTCGAATTCGTGATGTGAGGACGATCTCGCGGATCGCCGGGGAGGTGTCGGGCATCGCCGGGAACGGTCGGGACCCGGTCGACCTTGGCTGCGTTTCCAAATGGCGCATCTTCTTGCTTGATCCCGGTCCGCCTGCGGACGGAATCAGACCATAGTCGACCTCCATCGCGGCGTCGATTGGCCGCGCGGCATGGCTGACCGCCGGCCGAATTGGTTGCGCTCGCGAAATCGACAAAAATCTTCAACCACCCTGAAACTGCAAGGACGCAGCTTTGTTGCTTGCGCAGATGCGCGTGCAGGGCGCCGGGACAGGCCGCCGGCGATTTGCAGGCGGCTCCCACGTCCCCCATTTGCGCGTTGTAAGGACACGAGAACCGATGAACACGCCAGAATCGCGTAAGGATTACGCCGTCCCCGCCGAGCGCGGCTGGGCGCGCCGGCTGCAGCAGGAAGCGAGCCGGTGGAGCAGCGCAAGACCCTTCGAAATCCGCCCGGGCTCACGCGTCGTGCAGCACGGCAGCCGCACCATCCCGGTCATGATCAAGCGTGCCCGCCGCACCAAGGGCGCCTGAACTCCGTCCCGCTCGCCACCGGAACCCGGCGGCGCAGCCGGCGTTGTCGCCCGCCGGGCCGGTTCCGTCGAGGGGGATTTCATGGATGCATCATCTTCGGGCGATCCTTTGCTGCAGGCGGCGCAGCTCCTGCGCCGCTCGATCATCACCGAAGGCAAGCCGTTTCCGCTCGGCGCGACCTGGGACGGCCTTGGGGTAAACTTCGCGCTGTTCTCCGCGCATGCCACCAAAGTCGAACTATGTCTGTTCGATGACACCGGCGAGACCGAGCTCGAGCGGATCGAGCTGCCCGAATATACCGACGAGGTCTGGCACGGCTATCTGCCGACCGCGCGGCCGGGCACGGTCTACGGCTACCGCGTTCATGGTCCCTATGAGCCCGACGCCGGCCACCGCTTCAATCCCAACAAGCTCCTGATCGATCCCTATGCACGGCAGCTCATAAGTCAGCTCAGATGGGGGCCCGAGCTGTTCGGCTACCAGCTCGACCATGCCGACAAGGACAAGTCCTTCGACGACCGCGACAGCGCGGCCTTGATGCAGAAATGCCGGGTGATCGATCCCGCCTTCACCTGGGGCACGGCGCGCAAGCCCGAGACGCCGTGGCAACGCACCCTGATCTACGAGATGCACGTCAAGGGATTCACCAGGCTGCATCCGCTCGTCCCGGAGGAGGACCGCGGCACCTTCGCTGGCCTGGCCCATCCGAACGTGCCCGCCTACCTGCGCTCGCTCGGCGTCAGCTCGGCGGAGCTGTTGCCGATCCACGCCTTCGTCGACGACAGCTATCTCGTCGACAAGGGCTTGCGCAACTACTGGGGCTACAACTCGCTCGGCTTCTTCGCGCCCGAGCCGCGCTACCTGAAATCGCCCTATGCCACCGAGTTCAAGGCGATGGTCAACCAGTTCCATGCCCACGGCATCGAGGTGATCCTCGACGTGGTCTACAATCACACCGCCGAGGGCAACGAGCTCGGCCCGACGCTGTCTTTCAAGGGCATCGACAATGCGAGCTACTATCGCCTGCTGCCCGACGACAAGCGCTACTACATCAACGACACCGGCACCGGGAACACCGTCAACCTCTCGCATCAGCGCGTGCTGCAGATGGTCGCCGACTCGCTCCGCTACTGGGCAACCGAGATGCGCGTCGACGGCTTCCGCTTCGACCTCGCGACCATCCTGGCGCGCGAGCCCTATGGCTTCGACGAGGGCGGCGGCTTCCTCGACGCCTGCCGGCAGGATCCGGTGCTGTCGAGCGTCAAGCTGATCGCCGAGCCCTGGGACATCGGTCCCGGCGGCTACCAGGTCGGGCAGTTTCCGCCGGGCTGGGCGGAATGGAACGACAAGTTTCGCGACACCGTGCGCAGCTTCTGGAAGGGCGATGCCGGCGTGCTGCCGGATTTCGCTCGCCGCATCTCCGGCTCCGGCGATCTCTTCAACAAGCGCGGGCGCAAGCCCTGGGCCAGCGTGAACTTCGTCACCGCCCATGACGGCTTCAACCTCAACGACCTCGTCTCCTACAACGACAAGCACAACGAGGCCAACGGCGAGGACAATCGCGACGGCCATTCCGACAACCATTCCTGGAACTGCGGAACGGAGGGGCCGACCGGCGATGACGAGATCATCGCGCTCAGGGAGCGGCAGAAGCGCAACCTGCTCGCCACCATGATGCTGTCGCACGGCACGCCGATGCTGCTCGCAGGCGACGAATTCGGCCACACCCAGAACGGCAACAACAACGCCTACGCCCAGGACAACGAGATCACCTGGCTCGACTGGATGGGCATCACCGCGCAGGGGCGCTCGCTGCGCGAGTTCGTGCGCAAGCTGACCGCTACCCGCAAGGCGTTTCCGATCCTCTATCGCGGCCGTTTCGTGGTCGGCACGCACAACGAGGAGCTGGACGTCAAGGACGCCACCTGGCTGTCGCCTTCAGGCGACGAGATGAGCATCGAGCAATGGCACGACGCCAACGCCCGCTGCTTCGGCATGCTGCTCGACGGCCGCGCGCAGGCCAGCGGCATCAAGCGCCGCGGCGAGGACGCAACGCTGCTGCTGATCTACAACGCGCATTATGACATGGTGAATTTCACGCTGCCGGCCGTGCCGGAAGGCGACGGTTGGCAGGGACTGATCGACACCAATCTTCCGGACGGCAGGCTCGATGCATTTCCATTCGGCCACGTCTATGCCGTCACCGGGCGCTCGTTGGTGGCCCTCGGCCTGTCCGCGCAACAGGGCGCGACGCGGCAAGGGATCGGAGCCATCTTCGACGTCACGGAGTTCCCGCTGTCGGACTGAGCCGAGCACCATCCGAGAGCCGGCTGCTATTTCGGGCCTTGCAGTCCTGACGAGGACAGCCAGCGATCGATCCTCGCGGCGGCGTCACCGTCACGGGCCTTCAGCATCAGTTCGTCACGTTCGCTTCCGGGCGGCGTGCGCCGCGCCATGGCACGCGCATTGCGGGCGAAATTCTTCAGCCGTTCCTGAAAGGACAGTTCGGGTCTCTTGCGATTGCGCTTCTGGGTCATGACCGGCCCTCGTTTGGCCAAACGGAGCACCTCCGGCCGAGCGCGTCCTTAACTTTTGTTTGGAACCCACAAATTGAAGGGAGGTTCTCCTGCTTTCGGCCCTCAGCGGCCAAATCGAGTGACCTGCTTCGGAGCTGCCGCGTGGACGCCGAGCCAATCTCTGACGCCCTGGTCCGTCGTCTTCGCACGACCTCCGGGCTCACCGCCGATGAAGAGCAGGCCATCCGCGTCCTGCCCGTCACGGTGAGGTCATATGGCGCCAATCAGACCATCGTGCGGGACGGTGACCGGCCCACGGAATGCTGCCTGATCGTCGCGGGCTTCTGCCTGCGCGCAAAAACGACGTCCACCGGCCATCGGCAGATCCTTTCGATCCATATTCCGGGCGAGATCCCCGACCTGCAGAGCCTGCATTTGCACGAACTGGATCATGATCTCGTCAGCTTGACCGATTGCACGCTTGGTTTCATCAGCCATATCGCATTGCGTGAGTTGCACCGCCGCTGGCCGAACGTCGCCGAAATCTTCTGGCGTGATACCCTGGTCGACGCTGCGATGTTCCGTGAATGGATCGTCAATGTCGGGCAGCGGCCGGCGCCGAGCCGGCTCGCGCACATCATCGTCGAGCTGCGCGAGCGGCTGCGGATCATCGGCCGGGTCGATCCGGACGGCTTCGAGATGCCGCTGACCCAGGAGCAGATCGGCGAAGCGATGGGCATCACGGCCGTGCACGCCAACCGCGTGATCCGGCAATTGCGCGAGGACAATGTGGTTGAGCTCCATCGCGGCCGGGTCACGGTGCTGAATGAAATGAAGCTCATGGAACTTGCCGATTTCGACGGGCGTTATCTGCACCAGTCGCCCAGTCTGTAGTCACAGGTTTCGCTCTCGCTGCGAACGACGAAACGAAGACTAGAATTATTCTAGTTGTGTTTCGGTTCGACAGTTCAGCTTAGTGCAGGGGTTCGGAAGTGCTCCTCCTCACTCGCACCTGCGTCGCAACGCCGGCACGACAATCCCTGCACGAATCGTTGGAAGCATTTTCATGGCCCGCTTTCATTTCCACATTCACGAGGACGGCCGCCGCATCGCCGATGAGGAGGGCCAGGAATTCGACGACAACGCCCAGGTTCGCCAGGAGGCCGTCGCGACCGGCGCCTCGATCGCCCGCGACGCGTTCATCACCGGCAGCGCGCGCCGAGTCGTCGTCGACGTGCACCGGGAAAACGTCCCGTTCCTGAAGGTGTCGATCTCGCTCGAGGTGGAGGATCAGGCCGCCGCGCCGTCGCGCCCGACGACATAGCTCCGCGCCGGGATTCGATCGGCTGCCTGCTCGAGCCCTGCCTGCTCGAGCCCTGCCTGCTCACGGCCCTCCCCCTCAGCTCCGCCGTGATCAAGGCGAAGCGCGCTGCTGAAATCCTCGGCGCGCACGTCCACCCGCCGCGCGAGGAACTCCGCTCGCACCCTCGTGTTGAGAAATCGGACGTCAAATTCCAATCAAGAGGGTCACTTCCATGTCCGACAAAGATCTCAACGACCTGTTCCTCGATACCTTGAAAGACATCTATTACGCCGAAAAGCAGATCTACAAGTCGCTGCCGAAGATGGCGAAGGCCGCGCAGTCCGAGCAGTTGCGCGCCGCCTTCGAGAAGCATCATGGCGAGACCGAGGCCCAGATCGAGCGCCTCGAGGAAGTCTTCGAGCTGTTGGGCAAGCCCGCGCGCGGCAAGAAGTGCGACGCCATCGAGGGCATCCTCGACGAGGGCAAGGAGATCATGGACGAGTACAAGAACACGCCCGCGCTCGACGCCGGCCTGGTTGCCGCAGCCCAGGCCGTCGAGCACTACGAGATTTCGCGCTACGGCACGCTGAAGACCTGGGCCCGGCAGCTCGACATCAAGGACGCCGTCAAACTGCTCGACCAGACGCTCGCCGAGGAGAAGAAGACCGATGAGACCTTGACGAAGCTCGCCATGTCCGCCGTCAACGCCGAAGCCGCCTAGGCGACGCCGTGAGGCGCGTCGGCGCGGGGCCAGAATGCAACGAGCGGTGGGCGCGAGTCACGGCTCTCGGTTCCACCGCTCACGCATGAACGGTGTTTCCTCCGTTCACTTCTGAACAGTCGCCGGCTCGCGCGGCGTGTCGAGCGACGAGCGCACGGCGGCTGCGAATTCCGCCGGCCGAAACGGCTTGTGCAGCAGCGCCGCCCTGCCGACCGCCTGTTCCAGCGCCGCCGTGTCGGAATAGCCGCTGACGAAGAGAATCCGAAGATGTTCGTTGTACCGCCGTGCGGCGGCCGCCACCTCGGCGCCGTTGGTGCCCGGCATGGCGAAATCGAGCACCATCAGGTCCGGCTGGTGGTTCTCCAGGAGGCGCAACGCGCTGCGCCCGTCGGCCGCCTCCTCGACCTGATAGCCGAGATCCGACAGCACGCCGACCATGATCTGCCGGACGTCGGGATCGTCGTCCACGACCAGCACCGATTCGAAATTGCCGCTCGACACCTGGCCTTCACCGGCCTGCTCGTGCCTGGCGGCGGCGCGGGCGATCGGCAGCGAGATGCTGATCCGGCTGCCCTGCCCGACCGCGGTGTCGATCATGACGTCGCCCCCGATCTGCCGGACCACCCCATAGACCTGCGACAGGCCGAGGCCGGTGCCCTTGCCTGGCGGCTTGGTGGTGAAGAACGGATCAAAGGCGCGCGCCACCACTTCCGGCGACATGCCGGTGCCGGTGTCGGCGACGCAGACGATCACCCGCGCCGGATCGACCGGATCAGGTCTGGTCGTGATCGTGAGCGTGCCGCCCTCCGGCATCGCGTCGCGCGCATTGATCGAGAGGTTGAGGATCGCGAGCTCGAGCTGGTTGGCGTCCGCCAGCGCCGCCGGCAGATCCGGGGTAAGCTCCCTCGCGATGGTGATCTCGGCGCCGAGCGTCTGGTTCAGCAGCTCATACATGCCTTCGATCAGATTGTTCAGATTAACCGCGGTGGTCGCGAGCTTCTGGGTGCGGGAGAACGCCAGGAGTTGCGCGGTCAGTTTGGAGCCGCGCTCCGCCGCCTTCACCGCGTGCTCGGCATGGCGCGCGATGCGGGGATCGGTCGCGCGCATGCGGATCAGGTCGAGATTGCCGACCACGGCGGTCAACAGATTGTTGAAGTCGTGGGCGAGTCCGCCGGTCAGATGACCCACCGCCTCCATCTTCTGCGACTGCACCAGCGCCTGCTCGGCGCGCTGCCGCTGCTCGATCTCGGACTTCAATTTGAGATTGGCGGTTTCGAGATCGGCGACGCGGTCGCGCACACGCTGCTCCAGCGTGGCGTTCAGTGCGCGCAGATTATCCTCGGCCTTTCTGATGCGCAGCATCGCATTGACCGCGGCCCCAAGTTCGAGCGGCTCGGCCGGCTGCACCAGGAATGAATCCGCCCCCGAATCCAGCCCCTGGGTGCGGTCCGTCGACTCGGTGAAGGTCGAGGAGGTCAGGAGCACCATGACCTCGGGCCATTTCCGCTTGATGAAGGCGCAGACCTGGTAGCCGGTGATATCGGGAAGCTGCACGTCCAACAGTACGATGACAGGCTTCTCCGACTCGACCAGCCGCAACGCCTCCGCGCCGTTCCGCGCCTCGATGACGGTAAAACCGCTCTCTTTCAGGTCCCGCGTCTTGACGTAGCGTGGGACGTCCTGGTCGTCGACGTTGAGGATGAGGGGCCTGTCGGACACGGTCACGCGGCCCCCATCGTTGCGTCGCGCAGGAACAACGACACGTTCTCGCGCGAGATGGCGTTCTTGGAGATCACCCTGGTGCCGGCCGGCAAGCGCGCCTTCAGCTCCGCATTGACGTTGAGCGAGGTCGAGACGATGACGGGCGTCACGCTGGTGCGGCCGTCGGCATTGAGCTCCTGCAACACGGTGAAACCGTCCATGGTCGGCATCTGCAGGTCGAGGATGATGACGTCGGGCCTCTGCTCACGCGCCGCCTTCAGGCCGACGTCGCCGTCGATGGCTTCGAGAAATTCGTATCTCGGCTCGCTGGAGATGATCTGCCGCATCACGTAACGGAAGGTCTCGTCATCGTCGATCAGGAGAACGCGCTTGCGGGTGTTGTCGACCGCACGGCGCGCTCGCGACGGATCGCCGCGCTCGGGCGGAATCGACAGCGTGAACACCGAGCCCTGGCCGGGCACGCTCTCCACCGTCAGTTCGCCGCCGAGCAGCTCGGCAAGGGATCGCGACAGCGGCAGGCCGAGGCCGGTGCCTTTGACCCGCTTCTGGATCCTCGTGTCGACCTGAGAGAACTCCTCGAAGATGCGGCTCTGATCGGCGGGCGCGATGCCGATGCCGGT
>NZ_JAFAVV010000109.1 GCF_019242285.1 Bradyrhizobium sp. | reverse complement strand
GCTCGGCAAGGTGGGCCTCAGGCCCGAGGTGTTCGCCAACCGCTATCCGCACGAGATCTCCGGTGGCCAGCGCCAGCGCGTCAACATCGCCCGCGCGCTGGCGTTGTCGCCGCGGCTCGTGATCCTGGACGAAGCCGTCTCGGCGCTCGACAAGTCGGTCGAGGCGCAGGTGCTCAACCTGCTCGCCGACCTCAAGCGCGAATTCGGCCTGACCTATCTGTTCATCAGCCACGACCTCAACGTGGTGCACTACATCTCCGACCGCGTGCTGGTGATGTATCTCGGCGAGGTGGTGGAACTCGGTCCGGTGGAGCAGGTCTGGGCGGCGCCGGCGCATCCCTATACGCGGGCGCTGCTTGCCGCGATGCCGTCGTCCGATCCGGACAATCGCACGGAAAACCCGCCGATCTCGGGCGATCCGCCCAACCCGATCGATCCGCCCCCGGGCTGCCGGTTTCACACCCGCTGCCCGTTCGCGGAGCCGCTCTGCGCAAAAGCTTCACCCAAACTCTCGCCGCTCGATACAATGGGCCATGAGGCGGCGTGCTTCATGGCCATTCCGGGCTCGGGCCACAGCCGCGCGCCAACGGGCGGATAGAGAGAGTCATATGACAAGACCCAGTGCAAAAGAGATCGCAGCCATCGCCAATGGCGCAGGGATTCCGGTCGACCAGGAGGTGGCCAGCCGCGTGTCCGATTCCATCGGTCCCGCCTTCGAGGGTTTTGCGCCGATCGCCGGCACCTTGCCGTTCGACCTGGAGCCTGCGAGCTTCCTGCTGGCGCAGACCGTGAAGGTGTCGAAATGAGCACCGAGCCGGCTTTGATGACGTTGACGGCGGTCGCGCAGGCGATCGCCGCGAAGCAGCTCTCCTCGCGCGAGGTGACGCGGTCCTGCCTGCATCGGATCGCCGAATGGCAGCCGAAGCTGAACGCCTTCATGGCGGTCGAGGCCGAGGCGGCGCTGAAGGCCGCCGACGAGGCCGATGCCGCGCTGGCGCAGGGCGCGAATCGCGGCGTGCTGCATGGCGTGCCGCTGGCGCACAAGGACATGTATTACGACGCCGGCAAGGTCGCGACCTGCGGCTCGCTGATCCGGCGCGACTTCGTCGCGACCTCCACCTCGACCGCGCTGGCGCGGCTGAAGGATGCGGGCGCGATCCGGCTCGGCTCGTTGCAGATGGCGGAGTTCGCCTATGGACCGACCGGCCACAACGCGCATTACGGCGCCGTGCGCAATCCCTGGAGCCTCGATCGCATCACCGGCGGCTCCTCGTCGGGCTCGGGCTCGGCGGTCGCTGCGCGATTGACCTTTGCCGCGCTCGGCTCGGACACCGGCGGCTCGATCCGGATGCCCGCGCATTTCTGCGGCGTCACCGGCTTGAAGGTGACCTTCGGCCGGATCAGCCGCGCCGGCGCGATGCCGTTGTCGCAGTCGCTCGACACCGTCGGCCCGCTGGCGCGCACCGCGGAGGATTGCGCGCTGCTGCTCGGCCTGATGGCCGGCGCCGATCCGGAAGACCCGACCGCGTCGGCAGTGCCGGTCGCCGACTACATGGCCGCCACCCAGGCCTCGCTGAAGGGCCTGAAGATCGGCGTACCAAAGTCGTTTTATGTCGACGATCTCGATCCCGAAGTCGCCGGGGTGCTCGACGACACCATCGCCGTGCTGAAGCGCGAAGGCGCCGATATCGTCAAGGTCGATTTGCCGGACCAGCGCCAGATCTCGTCGGCGTGCCAGCTCGTGCTGGCGGTCGAGGCGGCCGCGTTCCACAAGCGCTGGCTGATCGAGCGGCCGCAGGATTATGGTGCGCAGGTGCTGGCGCGACTGCAGAATGGGCTCGCGATCTCGGGTGTCACCTATCTCGAGGCGCTGCGCTGGCGCGGGCCGGCGCTCGCCGCGCATATCGCCGCGACCGCCGGCGTCGATGCGGTGCTGGCCCCGGTCTCGCCGGTGCCGGCGCCGACCATTGCCGAGAGCGACATCGGTGCCGCGCCCGATGCAGAAGCCGTGATCCAGCGCCTGACGCGCTTCACCCGCACCATCAACTATCTCGGCCTGCCGTCGCTCGCCGTGCCCGCCGGCTTCACCAAGGCGGGGCTGCCGGTCGGCATGCAGTTGATCGGCCGCTCCTTCGACGAGGCGACCGTGCTGGCCATCGGCGCCGCGTTCCAGCGCGCCACCGACTTCCACGAAAGGGTGCCGGTCGCCGCATGAGCCGCCTGGTCGAGATCGAAGGCCTCAACATCCGCTTCGCCGGCGAACGCACGGTCCATGCCGTGAACGATCTCTCGCTGTCGCTCGGCGATGGCGAGGTGCTGGGCTTGCTCGGCGAATCCGGCTCGGGCAAGAGCGTCACGCTGCGCGCGCTGATGCGGCTGCTGCCGAGGAAGCGCACCGAGATCACTGGCCGCGTCACGGTCGCAGGCCGCGACGTGCTCGCGCTGTCGGAGGAGGAACTCGCCGACTTCCGTGGCCAGACCGTCTCGATGATCTTCCAGGAGCCGGCGCTGGCGCTCGATCCGGTCTACACCATCGGCGCCCAGATCGCCGAAAGCGTGGTGCGCCACGAGGGCAGGACACAGGCGGAGGGCAGGGCGCGGGCGCTGGAGATGCTCGAGGTCGTGCGCATCCCCTCGGCCAGGCGGCGGCTCGATTCCTACCCGCACGAGATGTCCGGCGGCATGCGGCAGCGCGCGATGATCGCGCTGGCGCTGGCCTGCCGGCCGAAAATCCTGCTCGCTGACGAGCCGACCACGGCGCTCGACGCCACCGTGCAGATCCAGATCCTGCTGCTGCTGCGTGAGCTGCAGCGCGAGTTCGGCATGTCGGTGATCTTCGTCACCCACGACATCGGCGTGGCGATCGAGATCTGCGACCGCGTCGCGGTGATGTATGCCGGCCAGATCGTCGAGCAGGGCACGCTGCGCGAGATCGTGCGCGCGCCGGTTCACCCCTACCCGCGCGGCCTGCTCGCCTCGACCATCCATGGTGCCAAGCGCGGCCTGCGGCTGCAGACCATCCCGGGCACACCGCCTTCGCTCGACCAGAAGCCGCGCGCCTGTGCCTTCGCCCCGCGCTGCCCCCAGGCCGAGGCGCGCTGCGTCGAGGCCTCGCCGCCCAATGTTGCGCTCGGGCCGGATCGCTTTGCGCGCTGCATTCTCGCGGAACGCATGAAAACTGTGGCCGCGACGTAACGGTCGGCGGCCAAAGCCGCGCCGGCACCCCGCAAGCCCTCGTCACCTCCCGCCCCAGTCGTTACGCTTTCGGCGTAGCGCAGACTTTTGCGCGCGTAAGTGGGGGAGTATCATGGTTCTGTCCAACGAGACGCTGCTGGTCATCCTGTTCGTCGGCCTGGTCGCGGGCTGGCTCGCCGGCAAGATCGTCCAGGGCACCGGCTTCGGCATCATCGGCGACATTCTGGTCGGCATCGCCGGCGCCCTGATCGCGAGCTTGTTGTTCCCCAAGCTCGGTATCCGGCTGGGTACCGGGCTGGCCTCCGAGATCATCTATTCCGCCATCGGCGCCATCATTCTGTTGCTGGTGGTACGGCTGATCCGCACCGGCGGCCGGCTATAGGCCCTCTTCCGTCGGCGCTGGCCCGGACCAGGCATCCGGGCCAGCCGGTTTGTTTACGATAAATGTGACCTGGTTGGACGACGGGGGTCTGATTCGGTAGTATCCGCCGCCGATGTCCTTGGAATCGCCTGCGAATCCATCGGGCACGCCCGGTTTATTGAAGAGATTTGCATTGATGGCTTTGGCGGCTTCCGGCGTCAGGCGTTCCGAGCTTGGTGAGGCGCTGCGCGCCTGCCGTGGCGCCTTCATCGGCGTCGGCGTGATGAGCTGCATCATCAATCTGCTCTATCTCACCGGCTCGATCTTCATGCTGGAGGTCTACGACCGGGTGCTGCCGAGCCGCAGCGTGCCGACCCTGATCGGCCTGATCATCCTCGCCGGCGGGCTCTATATCGGCCAGGGCGTGCTCGACCTCTTGCGCGGCCGCATCCTGGGGCGGATCGGCACCGCGCTGGACGAGGCCCTGAACGCCCGCGTGTTCGAGACCATCGTGCGCCTGCCGCTGATGGCAGGCGGCCGGAACGAGGGGGTGCAGCCGCTCCGCGATCTCGACAATGTCCGCGCCTTCCTCGCCGGCCAGGGGCCGAGCGCCTTCTTCGACCTGCCATGGCTGCCGCTCTATCTCATCATCTGCTTTGCCTTCCATGTGCTGATCGGGGTCACCGCGCTGGCCGGCGCCATCATCCTGGTGGCGCTCACCGTGATCACCGAGCGGCTGTCGCGGCAGCCGGCGCGCGAGGCGATGGGGCTCGCGGCGCGCCGCAACGACCTTGCCGCGGCCAGCCGCCGCAACGCCGAGGTGCTGGTGGCGATGGGCATGGCGGGCCGGCTGATGCAGCGCTGGAGCGTGGCCAATGAGAAATATCTCGCCGGCAACCAGCGCGCCAGCGACGTCACCGGCGGGCTCGGGGCGGTCTCCAAGGTGCTGCGGATGATGTTGCAGTCGGCGGTGCTCGGCGTCGGCGCCTATCTCGTGATCCACCAGGAGGCGACTGCGGGCATCATCATCGCCGGCTCGATCCTGAGCGCACGGGCGCTGGCGCCGGTCGATCTCGCGATCGCGCATTGGCGCAGTTTCGTCGCCGCGCGCCAGAGCTGGGAACGCCTCAACCGACTGCTCGAGCAGATGCCGGCCAAGCCGCCGCCGACGCTGTTGCAGCCGCCGACGAGCCGGCTCGCCGTGGAGGGCGTCAGCATCGCGCCGCCAGGTGATCAGCGGGTGATCGTCCAGGACGTGAGCTTCGCGCTGTCGGCCGGCAACGGGCTCGGCGTCATCGGGCCGAGCGGCTCGGGCAAGTCGTGCCTGGTGCGGGCGCTGGTCGGGGTCTGGCTGCCGGCGCGCGGCAAGGTGCGGCTCGACGGCGCGGCGCTCGACCAATGGAGCTCCGACGAGCTCGGCCGTCACATCGGCTATCTGCCGCAGGACGTCGAGCTGTTCGCCGGCACCGTGGCGCAGAACATCTCGCGGTTCGATCCCGAGGCCAAGGCCGAGAAGGTGCTCGCCGCCGCCCGGGAGGCCGGCGTCCACGACATGATCATCAAGATGCGGGAGGGCTACAACACCCAGGTCGGCGAGCATGGCGCGGCGCTGTCGGCCGGGCAGGCGCAGCGCGTGGCGCTGGCGCGCGCACTCTATGGCGATCCGTTCCTGGTCGTGCTCGACGAGCCCAACTCCAACCTCGACACCGAGGGCGACGAGGCGCTGACGCGGGCGATCCGCGCCGCCCGGGAGCGCCGCGCCATCGTCGTGGTGGTGGCGCACCGGCCGATCGGGATCGAGGCGGTGGACCAGATCCTGGTGCTGCGCGACGGCCGCGCGCACGCCTTCGGGCCGAAGGAGACCGTGCTGGCACAGGTGCTGCAGCCGCGCGTCGCCTCGCCGGCGCCGATCAAGATCGTCTCCGACGCGGGAGCGGCGAAATCATGAGCCAGACCTTGAGCTACGTGATGGGGGAGACTTCGCGCCGGCTCTCCGGTGCGATCGCCGACGTCCGCGCGGCGAAAGGCGCGCAGCGCTCGATCCATCTGCATCTGGTCGCGGGTTTCGCAGTGGTCGGCGTGCTCGCGTTCGGCTTCGGCGGCTGGGCCGCGACCACGGAGATCTCGGGCGCGCTGATCGCGCCGGGCCAGATCGTGGTCGAATCCAACGTCAAGAAGGTGCAGCATCCGACCGGCGGCGTGGTCGGCGAGTTGCTGGCGCGCGACGGCGACAAGGTCAAGGCGGGCGATGTCGTGGTGCGGCTCGACGACACCGTCACCAAGGCCAATCTCGCCATCGTGGTGAAGAATCTCGACGCGGCGACGGCGCGCGCGGCGAGACTGACGGCCGAGCAGCGCGGCCTCGACAAGCTGAAATTTCCGCCGCAGCTCACCGAGCGGGCCAATGATGGCGACGTCAAGGACCTGATGGCGAGCGAGAGCAAGCTGTTCGAGGTGCGCGTCACCGGCCGCGCCGGGCAGAAGGCGCAGATGCACGAGCGCATCACCCAGCTCAACGAGGAGATTTCCGGCCTGACCGCGCAGGAGCAGGCCAAGGACCGCGAGATCGAGCTGGTGGAGAAGGAACTCGCCGGCGTCAAGCAGCTCTACGACCAGCATTTGGTGCAGATCTCGCGCCTGACCACGTTGCAGCGCGACTCGGCCCGCCTCAACGGCGAGCGCGCGCAATATGTCGCCTCCGTCGCCCAGGCCAAGGGCAAGATCACCGAGACCGAGCTGCAGATCATCCAGGTCGACAAGGACATGGTCAGCGAGGTGTCGAAGGATCTGCGCGAGACCAACGACAAGATCGGCGAGTTGATCGAGCGCAAGGTCACCGCCGAGGACCAGCTCCGCCGCGTCGACATCCGCGCGCCCCAGGACGGCATCGTCGAGCAGTCCAACGTCCACACGGTGGGCGGCGTCATCAATGCCGGCGACGCCATCATGCTGATCGTGCCGCAGAGCGACGATCTGCAGGTCGAGGCCAAGGTCAATCCGCAGGACATCGACAAATTGCAGGTCGGCCAGAAGACGCTGCTCCGGCTCTCGGCCTTCAACCAGCGCACCACGCCGGAATTGAACGGCATCGTCAGCCGCGTCTCGCCCGACGTGACGACCGACCAGCGCACCGGCCAGAGCTACTACACCATCCGCGTCTCGATGCCGCCCGAGGAGGTCGGCCGGCTCGGCGACGTCAAGCTGATCCCGGGCATGCCGGTGGAGGCCTTCGTGCAGACCGGCGACCGCACCGTGCTGTCGTATCTGATGAAGCCGCTGAGCGACCAGTTGATGCGCGCATTCCGGGAGAAGTAGGTGCGCAGGATGGGTAGAGCGCAGCGAAACCCATCACTGTGAGTCCGTAAGAGATGCGGGTTGGTTAACGCGCGACCGCGTCCGCCGTAGCTCGCAGAGCGAAGGCGGAAGCGCCGTGCCCCCACCATTCTCTCGACAGCACGGTTTTGAATGGTGGGCACGCTTCTGCCTTTGCGTGGTACGCTTCTGTGCGTGTGAGCGCTTAGTCTTACTGAGTCAGAAAGGCCCACCCTACAGATCTCGTGCCTTTAGGCGGGCTTGCCTCCCTCAAACCGCCCGCCGCCGAGCATGCCTGCGTTCACCAGGTCGACGAACCGCACATAGCTTTCATAGAATGCATCGTGGCCGGCCGGCGTGCCGGCGGCCTGCGTCTCCTCACGAAGCCTGCGGTACATCGCGAGGCGCTGGGTGAGGATTGCGCCCCATTCCGCCGTGAGGTCTTCCGCGCCGACGACGAAGCCGGCCCGACTGATGACCGCGGCATAGGCCGGCAGGTCATACAGCTCGGTCACCGCCATGCCCTGCCACATCAATTCCCGGTCCGCTTCCGAGAGCGGGAAGTGCGCCACCCAATCGGTGAAGACGAGCCGGCCGCCCGGCTTCAGGATGCGATAGGCCTCTGCGAGCACGCGCGGCTTGTCCGGCACGTGCAGCAGCGCTTCCTGGCTGATCACCACGTCGACGCTGGCGTCTGCGAGCGGCACCTGCCTCACGTCGCCCCCGATGATGCGCACCTTGTCCTGCAGGCCGACGCGCCGGGTCAGCTCCTCCGCGCCTCTCACGCGCGCCAGCGCCAGCTCGATGCCGGTGACGTCGGCACCATGGCGCTGCGCGAGATAGCGGGCAGGACCGCCGAGGCCGGCGCAGAAATCGACGACGCGGGTCCCCGGTCCGATGCCGGCGCGCTGCGCGAGCGCATCGTTCGCGGCCAGCCCGCCGTAATGATCCTGGTCGTGGGGAAACAGCTCCTCCGGTACCAGGCCATCGAGATGGCCACGGCTGGCCGCGAGCTTCGCCAGGATGATCGCGCACGAGATCGGGTGACGTTCGTAGAAGTCGACCGCAGAGCGGATTTCCATGCTCACAGCCATCCTCGGTCAACGGCCGATTTTACCGCAGTGTCCATCGCGACCGCGTCCCGGGGGGACTCGGCCCGGGACACATCCTTTTGTCGACAGGAACACTTTTTATGACAGATTTATTACGTTAGCATGTCGATCTGATTGCATATGGAGCAGAGCATGCATTTGCTGTGGCGGCAGGCGCGAACCAACCCGGTGGCGCGGTGGTGGGTACTGCTGACCCTGGTCAGCAGCGCCAATGTCGCACTGTGGTTCGTGCTGTACCGCGAGTTCCGCGACGGGCGGGTCACGGCGGATGGCAATGCCTCCAGCCTCGGGCCGATGCTGCTGCTGTGCGGCGCCTACGTCTTCGGCTGCGCCTTCCGTTCGTTCCTGCCGCGCGCCGACGTGCAGCGCATCTGCCTGGTCGACAGCTG
Organism: Bradyrhizobium sp.; assembly: GCF_019242285.1. Lineage (GTDB taxonomy): Bacteria > Pseudomonadota > Alphaproteobacteria > Rhizobiales > Xanthobacteraceae > Bradyrhizobium. Next base: position 830 of record NZ_JAFAVV010000109.1, on the reverse strand, counting down.
GTTGTCGAGTGTCTTCATCGGCCGGTCGGTCGCGACCGTGGCGGAAATCTGCTTCGTGGCGCAGTGGGCGATCGTGCTCGGCCAGCTCGGCGCCGTCACGCGCGCCGATACCACGCTGAACGTCGCATGGGTGATCGTGCCGTTGATCCTGATCGCCGAGATCTGGTCCTGGTATGCGGTGGCGACCACCAGCTACCTCGGCAACGCCATCGAGAATTCGATCTGGGCCGTGGCGTTCCTGCTGGTCGGGATTGCTCTCGGCCGCCTGCTGCCGGAGTTCAACGGACTGGTGCGCTGGACGCTCGCTGCCGCGATCGGTGGGATCATTTTCTATCTCGCCTTTCTCGTCGTCATCGACGTGCCGATGTATTTCAGCCGCTGGCAGGCCGAGCAGGTCATCGGCGGTCGCCGGTTGCTCGGCGTCGTCGAGGGACTGCGCGATGCCTCCACGCGCTGGATCGTGACCCACGACATCGCGCACTGGAAGGACGAGATCGCCTGGATGTCGCTGTATTTCAGCGCGGCGGTCTGGGCCAGCCTCGCGCTGTGCGCGCTGTCCTCACTCGACGGCCAGCTGCCGCGCTATCGCACCGAAGCCGCGGCGATGCAGTCAGTTTCGCCGCGCATCGACGTCGCCCATGCCATGATCGGGCGTGTGCCGTTGAATTAGGCTCCGCACTGGAGGCTCGCTCGCGCGGAAGGGCCACAGGCGTCCCGGACTGCCCGTCGTGCCATTTTGTCGCGGCGCGGCATTTCTGAATTACGGAAATCGATTTGACGCCGACCCCAAATCAGTGGCATTATGCGCCCGTCCTGCCGCCACAAGAGGG
>NZ_JAFAVV010000888.1 GCF_019242285.1 Bradyrhizobium sp. | reverse complement strand
CGTGCGCGCCAATATCGGTATCCATACCCAGCCGATCTCCTTCATCGGGCTTCCCGTCGTGGCCGTTCCCATTCCGCTGCAGCCGATCCCGATCGGCGTGCAGATCATCGCAGCCCCCTGGCGCGAGGACATCGCGCTGCGCGTGGCGTTCGCGCTGGAGAAGATGGGCGTCGCCGCCGCGCCGCCGCCGAGAGGCCTGTGAGCGATGGAGATCGATCTTCCCGACGTGCTCGCCGAGGTCACCGCGCAATTCGAGCGCTACGAGCGGGCGCTGGTGACCAACGACGTCGCCGTGCTCGACGAGCTGTTTCGGAAGGATGGGCGCACCCTTCGCTATGGCATTGCCGAGAACCTTTACGGTCATGCCGAAATTGCGTCGTTCCGCGCGGCGCGCTCGCCGGCCGGCCTGATGCGGCGGACACAGCGCACCGTCATCACGACCTATGGCCGCGATGCCGCCGTCGCCTCCACGCTGTTCTATCGGGATTCGGCGCCTGGGAAAGTCGGGCGCCAGATGCAGACCTGGGTGCGCTTTCCCGACGGATGGAGGATCGTCGCCGCGCATGTCAGCGTCATCGATGAGCCCGCGAACGCGACCGCGCGAGAGACCAAGGCATGAGTCTCGACGATCTTCCACCCAAGGCAATACGGCGCCCCGACGGCCGAAGCGGACCCGTCGTGCCGCTGACCGATCGTGGCGCACCGCCCCCGGTGAAGATCACGCGTGCCGAGGAGCTGCGGTTGCAGCTTGCCGACGAGATCGTGCGCGGCGTGCTGGCGCCGGGCGCGCCGCTCGACGAGACCGAGATCGCGCGGCGCTTCAGCGTCTCGCGCACGCCGGTCCGCGAGGCGTTGCGCCAGCTCGTTGCCAGCGGTCTGGTCGAGGCCCGCGCCCATCGCGGCGCGGTGGTCGCGCGCCCTTCCGTCGAGCGGTTGACCGGGATGTTCGAGGCGATGGCGGAGCTGGAGGCGCTGTGTGCGGGCCTCGCGGCGGAGCGGATGTCGCGGCTCGAGCGCCATCGGCTGGAAATGGTGCATGAGGAGCTGCGCGTGCTGAGCCATGCCGGCAATCCCGACCGCTTCCATGAGGTCAATGAACGTTTCCACAATACGATCTACGAGGGTTCGCAGAACGCCTACATCGCCGAGATGACGCTGGCGACGCGGGTGCGGGTGCAGCCGTTCCGCCGCGCCCAGTTCCGCAACCTCGGGAGGCTCGCGAAATCGCATGCCGAACACGACCGCGTCGTGGTCGGGATCATGCGCGGCGACAAGGTTGGCGCCGCGGCCGCGATGCGCGCCCACATCGAGCTCGTGCGCGACGAGTACGAGATCTACGCGGTGTCGGTGTGAAGTCGCCGCACGACGACAAGACAAACGAAGCCGCATGGCGCAGGCCTGCGTAGGGGGCGTTCCCGCGGGCTATCCGCTCTCCGCCATGAACGCGCGCCAGCCGCCATAGGCGGAGATGTCGCGCGCGGCCTGGACGGAAGCGGCCTCGACGATGAAGCCTTTCACCGCGCGGCCGCCGGCGAGCCTGACGGTGCCGATTGACAATGGCGGCGGCACCGCTGCGACGAATTTACCGAACGCCAGCGCCGACAGCGCCCAGAGCTCGAGCTCGATCGCGGCGCCCGCGCCCGCCTCGACGCGCAGCATGCCCGGCCGCGGCGGCGAGCCGTGAAGTGCATAGAGTCTGTAGTCCGGCGTGGTCATCGTGCTTTCGAGCAGACGGCCGCCAAGCACCTGCAGTTCACCATTCAGCGCCATGCCAGAGAGATGCGCGCCGACCACGGCAATCTCGATGTCATCGGTGCCGGCGCGCGGCGGCAGCGGCGAAAGCGGCGGCTGCGCAAGACCCTTGGCACCCAGGGGCAGCGCCGTGTCGGCATGGAAGACGCGGCCGATGCCGGCGAGCAGGGCGTCGCGGCCCGCGGGGGCGAGCAGCGTGATGCCGAACGGCCGGTTGTCGGTGCCGAGCGCAGACGGCAGCGCCAGGCCGCAGAGATCGAGCAGGTTGACGAAATTGGTGTAGGTGCCGAGCCGGCTGTTCAGCTCGATCGGATTGGCCAGCACCTGCGCCGCGGAGTACAGCGTCGGCGCGGTCGGCAGCACGATCGCGTCCATCGCGGCGAACGCCCGCTCGGTGGCCTTGCGCAAGCCTTGCAGCCGGTACAGCGCCGCGAACGTCTCCGCCGCCGTCAGACGCGCCCCCGCCGCGGCAATTTCGCGCGTCACGGGATGGATCGCCTCGGGCGCGGACGCCAGCAGGTCGCGGATCACGAGATAGCGCTCGGTGACCCACGGTCCCTCATAGAGCAGGCGCGCCGTCTCATAGAACGGTTCGATGTCGAACTCGACCAGCGTGGCACCGAGCCGGGTCCAGCGCACCAGCGCCTCGCCATAGGCCTTCTCGAACAGCTTGTCGCCGAAGAAGATCAATTGCCCGTCGCGTGGGACGCCGAGCCGAAGTTTTGGCGGGAAAGGAGTGACCCCTCCAAACGACCGATCGCGCGAGAACGGGTCGGCTTCGTCGGGGCCGGCGAGCGCGGCGAGCGCGGTCGCCGCGTCATCGACGGTGAGTGCGAAGATCGACACGCAGTCGAGCGTGCGGCAGGCCGGCACGACGCCGGCGGTCGAGATCATGCCGAGGCTCGGCTTCAGGCCGACGATGTTGTTGAGCAAGGCCGGCACGCGGCCGGAGCCCGCGGTGTCGGTGCCGAGCGCGAGCGGCACGAGGCCGGCCGACACCGCAACGGCCGAGCCCGAGCTGGAGCCGCCGGGCACGAGATCACCGCGCAGCGGATTTTTCGGGATGCCGTAGGGCGAGCGCACGCCGACCAGGCCGGTCGCGAACTGGTCGAGATTGGTCTTGCCGATCACGATGGCGCCGGCCGCGCGCAGTCTTGCCACCGCGGTCGCGTCGCGGGCGGGCGCATAGGAGAATGCCGGGCACGCGGCGGTGGTCGGCAGGCCGACGACGTCGATATTGTCCTTCGCCGCGACCGGCACGCCGTAGAGCGGCAAGGCAGCCGCATCCTTCGTCATCAGGCGCCGGGCTTCCGCCAGCGCATCGGCTTCGTCGCGCAGGCTGATGAAGACCGCGGGATCGTCGTGCGCGCGGATGCGCTGAAAGCTGCGCGCGACGGTCTGCTCAGGCGATAATCGGCCTTCGCGATGCGCGGCGACGATCGCAGCGACGGTTTCGGTCACTCAGGGCACCCCGCTTCCAACGCGTCCGGTATTTTCGGGTCCGATCCTGCCGCGGTCGAAGCAAGTGGTGTGCCATTGTGTACATGCTTGCCCGGGCGGTCTGCGCGAAATGAAGGATCAGAATCAATCGGTTAGCTCAGAAAAAACGGCCGGGCGGCGGTCTCCGTCCGTCTTGCGGCTCGCGGATGCCCACTTTTTGGGCGAGGCGGAAGCCGGCGCGTCAGCGCGCGACCTTGCTGCTGCCCTGCGTGATCAGGCGCGCCGGCCGCTGGTCGCGCGCGTAGATCCAGAGCCAGGAGAGCGCGACGCTGAGCCTGTGGCGCAGACCGATCAGGAAGTAGATGTGGGCGATGCCCCAGATCCACCAGGCGATCGTGCCGCGCAGCCTGATCCTGCCGAAGTCGATCACCGCGAGCCGCTTGCCGATCTGCGCCAGGCTGCCGGCATGCTTGTAGCGAAACGGGCCGCCCTTGCCGCCCTCGAGACGTGTCTTGATGGTCGCGGCGACATGGCGTCCCTGCTGCTTGGCGGCAGGGGCGATGCCGGGCACCGGCTGCCCGTGCCAGGCGGCAATCGTAACAGTATCGCCGATGGCGAAAATGTCGGGATGGCCAGGCACGGTCAGGTCCGGATCGACCTGCAAGCGTCCGGCGCGGTCGGCGGGTGCGCCCAGCCATTCGGCAGCGGGCGAGGCGCGCACGCCGGCAGCCCAGATGATGGTCTTGGCGTCGAGCCGGTTGCCGCCATAGACCACGCCCTCGCGGTTGCAGTCGGTCACGGGCTGGCCGAGCATCACCTCGACGCCGATCTTTTCCAGCGAGCGCTGCGCATAGGCGGAGAGTTCTTCGGCGAAGCCCGCGAGCAGCCGCGGGCCGGCCTCGATCAGCACCACGCGCGCCTTGCTGGTGTCGATGCGGCGGAAGTCGCGCGGCAGCGTGGAGCGTGCCAGCTCGACGATGGTGCCGGCGAGCTCGACGCCGGTCGGGCCGCCGCCGATGATGACGAAGGTCATGCGTGCTGCGCGCCGCGTCGGATCGCATTCGCGCTCGGCGCGCTCGAACGCCACCAGGATGCGGCGCCGCAGCGTGGTGGCGTCCTCCAGCGTCTTTAGCCCGGGCGCGAACGGCTCCCATTCGTCATGGCCGAAATAGGCGTGGCGTGCCCCGGTGGCGAGCACCAGCGTGTCATAGGGCAGACTGCTTCCATCCTCGAGCAGCACGCGATGGGCGGCGGCATCGACCCCAGTCACGGTGGCGAACAGCGTCGTGACCTCGCGGCGGTCGCGCAGGAGATAGCGAATCGGCCAGGCGATCTCCGAGGTCGCGAGCGAGGCGGTCGCGACCTGATAGAGCAAGGGCTGGAACAGATGATGGTTGCGGCGGTCGACCAACGTGATCTCGACCGGCGCGCCGGCGAGGCGATAGGTCGTCTCCAGCCCGCCGAATCCGGCGCCGACGATCACCACGCGATGGGGCTTGGCCGGCGATACGCTCATGGGCCCTTGCTGCACTCGATCTGATCGTTCCTGATGCAGGTTATGTAGTCGCTAATGCACGAGGGCGATAGACGGAACCCGACTATCACCCGATAGCCTATGCCTATCGTGGATCAGGCTTGCTGCGGCTCGAGCCGCGCGACAGGCCGGCGCGCCGGTAGAAAGGCGCCGGCGAGTGCCGCGAGAAGCGAGAGCGCGCCGGCGACCATCACCGCGGCGGTGAAGCCGCAGGAAAAATGCTCCGGCGTGTCAGCCGCGCCGTGGGAGGAGAACACGGCAACCAGCAGCGCGACGCCGAACATGCCGCCGAGAAAGCGGCTCATATTGAAGACGCCAGAGGCCTTGCCCATCTCCGTGACCGCGACTGAGCTCAGAACGCCCTTTTGCGCGGCCGCCTTGATCAAGGTGGTGGAGGCGCGTCCCGCCGCCGGCGCGATTCAGAATACGGAAGGTTGGCTGTTCCGGATCGTGCACAACACCGCACTCGATTTCCTGCGCCGCCGCAGCCGGCAGGAGGCGCTCCGATCGGCGGAGGAGGTGGAGACGATGGCCGATCCGATTGATGAGATTTTGAGGCGGCAGATCGCCGCGACCTCGCTTCGCACCTTCATGCGCCTCCCCCTCGCCCAGCGCGCATGCGTGATCCTGGCCGATGTCCTCGGCTGCTCGCTGCAGGAGGTCTGCGAGGTCGTGGATTACAGCCTGCCGGCGGTGAAGGCGGCGCTCAACCGCGGCCGCACGCGGCTGCGCGAATGGGCGGAAGAAGCGGATGATGCGCCGCGCCCGCAGCTCTCGCACGCCGATCGCGAGCGTCTTTCCGCCTATGTCGCCTCGTTCAACGCCCGCGACTTCGACGCCATCCGCGCCATGATCGCCGATGACGTCAAGCTCGAACTCGTCAACAAGACGCGGCTGAACGGCAAGGCGGAGTTTCCCGCTATTTCGGCAACTACGACAAGGTCCCAGACTGGCATCTGGTGCCGGCTCTGCTGGAAGGCCGCCCGGCGATCCTGGTGTTCGACCCGGACGAGCCGGACGCCGGCCCGAAATATTTCATGCTGGTGGACTGGGAGGCCGGCAAGGTCGCGACCATCCGCGATTTCCGCCACGCCGCTTACGTGGTCGACGGTGCCGAGTACCAAATCCGACCGGTTTCCCCCGACGGGGTCCGACGAACGTAGTCTCGGGAATCGGCACTATATTTCTTGCTTTTATCGAAACTTACGAATTATGGTGCAGGCCGACGCGCATCCGGCCGGGTTGAGCCGAAGGTTCTATGGCCCAAAACCGGCTTGGTGCTTGCTGGCAGTCGGCGATTTCGCGCACAAAACAGCCCCATAACTGGCGATCGTCCGGCTGGCGTGTTTGAGGTAACGAGGAGGGGGAACACCTATGAAGACGACATATTGGCTCGCGGGCGCCATGACGCTTTCGCTGTCCGGCCTGGCATGTTCGGGCTCTGCTCTGGCCGGCGATACCATCAAGATCGGCTTCGTCTCGACCTTCAGCGGGCCGACGGCGGTGATCGGCAACGACATGCGCAATTCGTTCGAGCTCGCGCTCGATCATCTCGGCCGCAAGATGGCCGGCAAGCCGGTCGAGGTGATCTACGAGGACGACCAGCAGAAGCCCGACATCGGCAAGCAGAAGACCGAGAAGCTGGTGCAGTCCGACAAGGTGGATTTCATCGCGGGCTACATCTGGTCCAACGTGCTGCTCGCGTCGCTGAAGACGGCGGTCGATTCGCAGACCTTCCTGATCTCCGCCAATGCCGGCCCGTCGCAGCTCGCTGGCGAATTGTGCTCGCCCTACGTGTTCTCAACCTCCTGGCAGAACGACCAGACGCCGCAGGCCATGGGCCTCTACATGAACCAGAAGGGCGTCAAGAGCGTCTTCCTGATCGGGCCGAACTACGCGGCCGGCAAGGACATGCTGGCCGGCGTCAAGAGCACCTTCAAGGGCGAGGTGGTCGGCGAGGAATACACGGTATGGCCGAGCCAGCTCGACTTCTCCGCCGAGCTCACCAAGGCGCGCAACTCCAAGGCCGAATCGATCTTCGTGTTCTATCCGGGCGCCGCCGGCGTGCAGTTCCTCAATCAATATGCACAGGCCGGCATCAAGGAGAAGATGCCGCTCTATACCGCCTTCACCATCGACGAATTGTCGCTGCCCTTGCAGAAGGACAACGCGATCGGCGTGCCCGGCGCGCAGGAATGGGTCAACGACCTGCCGAACGAGCAGAACAGGAAGTTCGTCGAGGACTACCGCAAGAAATATCCCAACCTGCGCCCGACCTATTACGGCGCGCAGGCCTATGACGCCGCGCAGCTCATCAACAGCGCGGCGGTCGCGGTGAACGGCGATACCTCCAAGAAGGACGCGATGAAGGCCGAGATGGAGAAGGCGAACTTCAAGTCGCTGCGCGGCGCCTTCAAATACGGTAACAACCACGTTCCGATCCAGAATTTC
>NZ_JAFAVV010000638.1 GCF_019242285.1 Bradyrhizobium sp. | reverse complement strand
CACGATGAGGTCACCAAGGAAAATGGACCTTATATCGCTAACGGGAGCATGCGCACTCTGCGTGCAATCTACAAACAGGCGCGCAAGACAAACAAGAAGCTTCCTTCTGATAATCCTGCAGACGCGGTCGATTGGAACGAAGAGAAGCGACGGGACACCGGCATGGGTGCTGGTGACTTGAAAAGTTGGTTCTCGCAGCTAGCCGCGCTGGAAAATCCTGTCCGTCGTGAATTTCATCTGTTGATGTTGTTGTCAGGGTCGCGGCCAACCGCTTCGCGGGAGATCAAGCTTAGCCACGTAGATTTTCGAAGGCGTACATTGCACATTCCTAAGCCAAAAGGGCGGCAGCAAACGAGCATTTGATATCCCGCTCTCGCGAGAGATGGTTCGCTGCCTGGTGCGGTTACTTCGCTTTGGTAGAGAAAAATATCCGTCGCAGGCGACAGAGTGGGTGTTCCCTGCCGACAGCGCATCGGGGCATCTCGCTGAAACAAAGGAAGATCGAGATGAACTCTCGAAGTGGGGCAATGACCTTCGACAAACATTCCGAACCATCGCGACCACTGCCGGTGTGTCCGAGATTGACGCGAAGCTCCTGATGAATCATTCGATTCCGGGCGTGAACGCTGGCTACATCACTCGGCACAAGCTTCTGGAAGACCACCTACGCCAACAGCAACAAGCGATTAGTAGCGCTGTATTTGCAGCGTTGGGAAGATCGATTGTGGAAGATCAAGCTCTACGAAGCTGGTTCGGCCCCGGTGCAGCCCGGCGAGCTACGCTGGGCTGCCACAATGGGCTGGCCGACCATGAGACGGACGCAGCACCAATTCGGCAGGCGGCTTGAGCCAGCAACGCAAGTGTCAGCGAATCCAAGTTGGGGGTTCGAGTCAGGGGTAGAGAGCTTCACCGAGTCGTACACCAGCGCGCAGCTCCCCGACTACTACGGGCTAAAAAACCAAGTGGTGCGCCTGATCCCGCTCTGCCTTTGCCTGCAGCCACCCAGGCGCAATAACTCGATCCGTTTGATTCCCTAAGCTTGAGTGCTTTGGCTGTCGAATCCGCTCGCTCACGGAGCAAAAGCTTCACTCATATCGATTAGCGCGACAAGTAGCTGTATCGATTTCATAGTCAGAGGACGATTTGTATCCCTCAGATAGCGGCCGGCTTGCGGGATAAGTGAGACTGTGAGTCACGTGAGTATTCACAGGAGTGCTCACATGATGAACGGGCGGGTCGAGATCATTACATCGGTCGAGCGGCGGCGGCGCTGGAGCGCTGCGGAGAAGCGACGGCTGGTCGCAGCGACGCTTGCGCCTGGAGCGAGCGTGTCGGCGATCGCCCGGGAAGCCGGCGTTCATCCGAGCCAGCTGTGGGGCTGGGCGGCGGCAGATGCGGGCGACCGCGCCGGTCCAGTTCACGCCGGTGCGCGTTGCGGAGGAAGCGCCATCGATTGCCGCCGATCCACAGCTTTCGTCCTCAGGCGGCGGGCTGAGCTGCGACGCGTTGACTCATGTCGCGGGATTGCACCTGCGAATCACGCGGTATTGTGATCCAGTCGTCGCATGACGACGACGACATCCGATTCCCTTCCCGACGACACCGATGCCTTGAAGGCCGCGTTGATCGAGACGCGTGCCAAACTCTCCGGCGCCGAGGCGCCGATCGAGCATCTGCAGCTCCTGATCGCGAAGATGAAGCGCGAGCTGTTCGGGCCGCGCTCCGAGCGCAGCCAGCGCCTGCTCGATCAACTGGAGCTGCAGCTCGAGGAACTGGCCGCGGCGGCAGCCGAGGACGAGGCCAAGGCGCAAGCTGCCGGCGTGGAGCTGCGAGGCTTCACGCGTGCCAAGACACGCCGCGACTTCCCCGCGCATCTGCCGCGCCGGCGGATCGTGCACCCGGCGCCGAGCGCGTGCCCGTGCTGCGGCGGGACCAAGCTGTCGAAGATCGGCGAGAACGTCACCGAGACGCTCGACGTGGTGCCGCGGCAATTGTTCGTCACCCAGCATGTGCGCGAGAAGTTCTCCTGCCGGGCGTGCGAGAAGATCACACAGCCGCCAGCGCCCTTCCATGCGATTGCGCGCGGCTTTGCCGGGCCGAGCCTCTCGCGATGAATCCTGGTCGACAAATACGCCAATCATCAACCGCTGAACCGGCAGAGCGATCAGTTCGCGCGCGAGGGTGTTGAGCTGTCGCTCTCGACCATGGCCGATCATGTCGGTGCCTGCGCGGCGAACCTGATGCCGCTCTACGAGCTGATCAAGGCCCATGTGTTCGCCGCCGAGCGTCTCCATGGCGACGAGACCACGGTGCCGGTGCTGGCCAAGCTGAAGACGCGCACGGGACGGCTGTGGACCTATGTGCGTGACGATCGTCCGTTCGGCGGCAAGGCTGCGCCGGCGGCCGTGTACTTCTACTCGCCCGATCGCGGCGGCGAGCATCCCGAGCGGCATCTGGCCGCCTACCAGGGAATCTTGCAGGCCGACGCGTATGCCGGCTTCAACGCGCTGTACGAGCGGCCGGAGCGGAAGCCTGGGCCGATCGTCGAAGCGGCATGCTGGGCGCATGCGCGACGCAAGCTGTTCGAACTCGCCGACATCGCCTCGAAGGCTCGCGGCAGGACCGCAGCCATCATCTCGCCGATCGCGTTCGTGGCCGTGCAGAAGTTCGATGCCGTGTTGGCCGCCGAGCGCGCGATCAGCGGACCGTCGCCCGCCGAGCGCGCAGCGGTTCGACGCAAGGACGTCGCGCCACTGGTCGACGAACTGATCGAATGGATGAAGCGCGAGCGCGCCAAGCTCTCCAACCACAATGCCGTCGCCAAGGCCATGGACTACATGCTCAAGCGTGTCGATGCGTTCGCGCGCTTCCTCGACGACGGTCGCATCTGCCTGAGCAACAACGCCGCCGAGCGGGCGCTGCGTGGGATTGCACTCGGCCGCAAGGCTTGGCTGTTCGCCGGCTCCGATCGTGGCGGCGAACGCGCAGCGGTCATGTTCACGCTGATCCAGACCGCCAAGCTCAACGATGTTGATCCGCAAGCCTGGCTCGCCGACGTCCTGGCCCGCATCGCCGATCACAAGATCACCGAGCTTGCCGACTTGCTGCCCTGGAACTGGCGCCCCACCCGGATCAACCAAGCCGCCTGATCCGGCCTCACGCCAGACTGGCTACCCCCGCGGTCTACTGCGGACGGTTACGACGATTTCGTCAACGTCACCGAACAGTCTGCGGCTAATGGCGTCGCCGCCTTATCGCGCGAGCCTGTGCAGAATGCCGGCCAAAACGCGAGCGGCATCGACCTTTTCGATCGGCTTGCCGTATCGCTCCGAATAGACGCGCCGGGTCATCACCTCGCGTGCCTTGTCACCAATGAGACTGACGGCAAACTCGTTGGTGCCCTTGCGAGCAATAACTGCGGGGCATTCGGTCCCCTCCAAAATAACTGTCGCCGACGACCCGATGGGACCCGATATCTCGCCCGCGAGACGCATTCCGCTGGCGGAGATATCTTTGACATCGTAGATCAGCGTCTGACCGGCGACTTTAATCAGCACCGGTTCGCTGGTCGCGAAGCGCTCGTCCAGACGACGTCGTGGCTGCTCGATGCAAACCAAGCAACAAATTGTAAGGACAAGGAGGTTGTACCAAGCCCAGAACAGGTTGAGCGCCCCACCATCTTGGATCAAGTCAGAACTGTCGAATGCGAACATCTTGATCAAACCCAAGATCGTGATGGATGCTAGAACGAGGAAGCGGCCGAGCAGCCCCCAATGAACATTCAGGCCGCCATAGTGAATTCCTTTTGGTGTTACCTTGAATGTGTGTCCACGCGGCTGAACGAGGGCAAAGACTACAACTAAAATAATCTCCGGAGCAATGAGCATCTGGTAGACGTCGGCAATGATCGGCAACATACGGCCGCCGCCAAGCCAGGTCGTAATCGCAATTTGCGTAATCACCATGGGAACAAAGTGAGCCACTGCGTCCGAGAGGTTTGCCTGCACCATGCGAATGTCAAACAAGAAATACAATGCGGGCGCGAGCATACAGAACATGCGAAACAGAAAACTGCCGCCCCAGTAGAGAAATGTCTCGACGAGACTTATTCGGAACGCGAGTGGAAGGCCGTTGCCGAGCCGGAATGGACCGGAGGGACCGCGACAGATTTGCACAAGGCCAAGGCACCAGCGCGTACGCTGCGTTGCGTATTCGGTAATGCCCTCAGGGGCGAGACCGACTGAAAGCTTTTCGTTCAGGTAGATCGTCTTGTAGCCGCGTTCCCGTAGACGCACTGTGAGAAGGAAGTCCTCGGTCACCGAGTCCGTTGGAAAACCTCCAATCTCACGCAATGCGGAGAATCGAATAATGGACGAGGTGCCGCAACAGAACGCCAGCTCCCAGGCGTCCTTGGCAGGCATGATGATGTCGAAGAAAAATCGCTGTTCGTCAGGAAAGACTTCCGTGATGGCGAGACTGCTCTGGATCGGGTCCGGATTGAAGAAATGCTGCGGCGTCTGGACAATGCCGATAGCCGGATCCTCGAACAGGCACAGCGCGCGCGAGACGAAATTTGAAAAAGGCACGAAGTCGGCATCGAGAACCGCAATGAAATCCGGGGGCGCCTCCAGTTTCGCAAGATGCTTCATGGCATGATTGATGTTGCCGGCCTTGGCATGGGAATTATCCGGCCTTGTAAGATAGTGGCAGCCCTTGTGGTCGCAGAGATCGGCTAACCAGTGGCGCCTTCCGTCATCGAGGACCCAAACCCTATAATTCGGATAGCCCATACCCATCGCACCAATGATGGTGCGCTCGAGGATCGCCTTGTCTTCATTGTAGGTGCAGATCAGGACGTCGACGAGCGGCCGCGTTCGCATGAGCCACGGCATGTTGGCCGCAACGGCCGTCGACCGCGACGAATTCTTCGACAACAGGATCCAAGTGATGGATCCGCCAATCCCGGTCATCAGCTCGGTGCCTAAAAAGCCAAGCCCGAAGAACCAATCCGTGGACCAGACGGACTGCGGCAATGTCTGAGTGATCCGCCAGACAAGGTAGTTCCAGGTCATCAGCAATGAGACAGCGATGAACGCAGCACGGACCCAATTGCTTTCGCGATTAGCCCAGGGCAGCACCAAGCATAGGAGGCCGGTCGCAATCAGGGCCGGCGCGATCGATTCGGTTATAGACATGGTGATTAAGAGGGCAAGAAAAAGGACATCGCTTCTCTAAGCGACTGCAACGTTCCGCTGCCGGCAGCGGAAGGATTGAACACGACTGTTCCAGAATGGCCAACGGCACACTGCGTCGTCGCGAGTTCGGGCACCGACACGGCGACACGATACCCCCCGGACGACAGTCCTGTCGGCTGAATCGCGAGGTTGTCCGGAGGCGCCGCGCTTCCCGACATCCGGACAATCGTTCCGCTGTATTTCTTCGATTGCCCGGAAAAGCGGAACTGCGCGTTGTCACCGAGCCGCAATTGATTGTATACGGTTTCGCGAACCGTCGCACTGATGATGGTCCCGGAACAATCGAGAAGGCGCAGAAGATCCTGTCCTTTTCTTACCTCTTCGCCGGGGGCGACCAGGATCTCCCAAACTGATGCTTCGGCGGGAGACGACAGCACCACGCTGGAGAGCTCGGAATATCGCGAAGCTTCCGCATCGAGCGCGGCGTGGAGCTTGGCGAGGCGCTGGTCGTAGACATTGAGCTCCGATTCGGTCTCAGCAAGGCGGATCGACAGATCATCCATATGCTGAAGCGAGCTCGGCCGATCATTATAGGAATCTCCGACATATTCGCCGCGGCGCGCTCCCTCAAGCTCGACCTCGCTGGCGAACAGCCGGTGATTGAGGGACCTTTGGTTCTGAGCTGCAACCTTCTCGTCGCGTTCTGCCCGCTCCACGGCCACAGCGGTTTGAAATCCTGACGCGGCCAGCCCTTTCGTCCGTGCGAGCGTCGACGCGGCCTCGGTCTCCAAAGCATCGGTGGCGGAAGCTTGCGCCTTCAGGTCCAGAACACGGGCTTCGAGCTCCCTGATGCGACCGGCTTGAAATGCGCGCGCCTGCTTAGAAATCTGCTCGTGGAGCTCCTTCAGACTCGACAGGCGTTTGACGATCACAGGGCGCTCCGCCTCCGTTTGATCGACCTGCCTCTGCAAATCGTCCAGCCGTGCCCGGTCGGCCCTGCTGTTGGAAATGCGCAGCATTGCGCGACCTTTAGGCGCCGTCGCCCCGATAGTCGGAAACAAATCAGCCCTCTCGACCTTGCCCTCGATCGGTGCGCGCAGTGACACCAGGCGCGCATTGATGACCGCGTCCGCGCTCGACAGTTCGAGCAGGCGCTGGACCGGCCCCACTCCGGCTATAACAACTATGCCAAGGCCGAGCGCCGACTTGAACACGCGCCACCCGAATCGTGCCAGGATTCCGCGTCGTCGGGGCGCGGAAGCAGATACAGCCATGTCGAGTTCTGGCGATCCCGAAGCCTCGAAGGCCTCCTGCAATAGCGCGGATTGAGCGCGCACGTCCAGGCTCCCGAACCGATCTGTGACCGCTGCGTCGATCGGTTCAGACGAAGCTGGATGACTGAGCGGAGAGGACTCGGATACCTCCGCCCCGGTGTTCGACGCTTTTCTTTGCTCGGCGGGCATTGCCATTCCCTCATGCCGATGCGCAGCTCCATCCGCGCATCGCAATCGCAGGAAACTATACAGAATAGCTTCTCTTTGCGTTTACGATCTCGCCATTGCATTTCTGCAAGCTTAAGTTTGAATGAGGGAGCCCCAACGGCGGACGAAAGAGCTCGTCGCCCCTCGGTCTGGCAAGAAGCTTCATTGCTGATTCATCAATGAGAAGATTTCCTACCCGTAAAATTCCCGGGCCAAGGCCGTTGGTCATCTGGCCTCTATGCGCGCCGATCTTGATTGCTCGATCAACATCGCGATCAAGGCCGAGGGAACGAGGCATCCGACATGGACGGTTGGCAATTCGGCCCAGCGCAGGAGCTGCGTCAGGCATTCATTTTGGACGACAATCGGCTGGGCCCCATTCACTGGTACTGTCCCGGCAAGTCGGCCGTCGTCGTCATGTCCATCGACGACATTTTCCCTGGGACGTCAAAAAGCGCTTATGAAGCCGGCGGTGATCTCGAGAAAGGCGCGCTACGGCACGTGCTGTGGCTGCTGGACCGGCATCCGCAATTGCAGCTCACCTTCTTCGTTACGCCGGACTGGCGACGGATCGCGCCCATTGCCGATAGGCTCGGGCGACATGTGCCTTGGCTTCGCGATCGCGTCTATCTCACGAAGATCCTGCCGAAGGGGACGATGGACCTTCGTAACCATCCGGAGTTTGTCGCCTTCCTCAATGCGCTGCCGCGCACCGAGATCGCTCTTCACGGTTTGCATCATGTCAATCCAGGTCCCTCGGTGTCCGTCGAATTTGAACATCAAGATCGTGCGGGTTGCGCGGCCATGCTGGCCGAAGCGTTGCAAATTTTTGACGAGGCTGGCTTGCGCTACGTACGAGGGCTTCAACCTCCAGGATGGACTTGCACCGCTGCGCTACAGCAGGCGTGCCGCGATATCGGAATAGAATGGGTAACGTCTGCGCGAGATGTAGTTTCTCTCGTGTCCAAGGACGCCAGAACGGCGATGTCTGGTCTCACCGGCGTAAGTATGTTGTTTCCAGAACGTATCGCGGCAGGCCTGCTGCATATCAGCTCCAACTTTCAAGCGACTTCGGTGCCAGAGCGCGCCTTCGACATTCTAGATGCGGGTGGCGTCCTGTCCATCAAGGCGCATATCACCAAGAATGTCCCGGGCCACACACATCTCGACGGAGTGGATGATCTCTACATGAACTATCTCGACCGTCTGTTTTGCGACATTGAGGAACGCTATGGAGACACGGTCGAGTGGACGACGTTAGGTCAGCTCGCGAGCTCGCTGTCGGTATCGTCGGCGCCGTCGCTCGTCGAAAACGCCGCTCCAGAGGCGATCGCTGCCTATCGGGCCGCGTAGCCGGAGTTGTGCTTGCGATCGCGGAGGACAAGCGCGTCCTCACACTGCACTCAGGCCAAAGACGTTGATATGGTAATTCGATGCCGCTGTCGTGATATCGATGTTCGACCGCGACGGTTGGATTGGTCAGAAGTGATTAAGGCAGGCGCTTTAGACTGCCCAGGCCATTGCAAAGACTCTCCCTGAGCTGCCGCACTGCCAACTCATCCAGGGCCTCATGATCGCACCAAAATCGTTCTTGCGGGAATTGGATGACGCCATTTTGCGCGGGTCGGCCGAAAGCCGGGAGAAGGCATTGTGGTACGCGACTGATTTGCTGATGGTCGGTCGCTTTGCCGAGGAGGAGATCTGGACTTTCGGTGAAGTCATCGGACGGCTTGCCGATGTCATCGAGGTCGCTGCCCGCGCTCGCCTAGCTGCGAGCCTGGCCAATGCAACCCACGCCCCGATGAATGTCGTCAAGAAGCTTGCCTTCGATGACAGCATTGATGTTGCTGGCCCAATTTTAGAACGCAGCGAACGGCTCGACGCCAAGACTTTGATCAGTAACATCAGGACCAAGGGCCAGCCGCATCTTCTGGCAATCTCCAAGCGAAAGTCTATCCCTTCCGAGGTGACGGACGAACTCGTGGCTCGCGGCAACCGTGAAGTTCTGGCTTCGGTCGTCGCCAATGACGGCGCCAGCTTTTCGAAATTCAGCTTTCTGCACACGATCCAGCGTTCCGGCAACGATTCCTTCCTTGCGGAGAGCCTTGGCTTCCGGAAGGATATTCCGAGGCAGATGTTCCAGCAGTTGATCGCAAAGGCGTCCGCGGACGTCAGACGAAAGCTTGCACAAGAGCGCCCGGATCTCATAGGACCGATTCAATCATCCGTAATCGAGGTCGCCGGAGCGCTGCAATCGCGATTCAAGCCCGCAACAGAGAAATACTTCGCAGCAAAGAGGGTCGTCACGGCTCGTCATCGGCGCGGAGAACTGAACGAGAGAGTCATCCTAGAATATGCACGAGACCACAAGATCGAGGAGGTGACGGTCGGACTTTCACTGTTCGCTTCCCTGCCTTTCAACGCGGTCGAACACGCGCTGGCGCACGCGGAACTCACACTCATTCTGGCTAAAGCTCAAAACTTGGAATGGGAAACGGCGATGGCTCTGCTTTTTCTCGGCGCCAAGGAGCATTGTATCAAAGCGAATGACCTCGACACCATGAAGCAAGAGTTTACGCGTCTGAACCGCGAAACTTCTCAGAAAGTGTTGAGTTTCTACCGGTCGCGCAGACGCCCCCCATCCGCAGAGTGGGATCAGCGGCGGTTACCACAGCTTCACTCGGTGTAAGCGGCGAACGCGCGGCACTAGTCACGTGAATCTAAGGTTCGCCACATAAAGTCTGCTGGGGTTCTGTGGCAGAAGCGTTTGACGTAGGCCAAAATCTGGTCGGCAGACATGGTCCACGTGAAGGGCTTCGGTTTTTGTTGTAAGATCGATGAAGGTTCTGATATCGGCCTCGAGCTGCCTCACGGAGGTAATGTGAACTGGTGCCGGTTGTCTGAACAAAAATTCCGCGTCGATAAGTGGAGCGTCTGCGGAGGTTGCACGCTTTCTGGAGGCCGCGCCGAGCATCAAATACAAGGCCGCGCTCAGCGTCGCTTACGGCGCGGGGCTGCGCGTCGCTGAGGTCGTCGCGCTGAAGGTGTCCGACATCGATTCCGAACGCATGATGCTGCGCGTCGAGCAGGGCAAAGGCCGCAAGGATCGCCACGCGATGC